>CAIVOB010000196.1 GCA_903907475.1 Candidatus Omnitrophota bacterium | reverse complement strand
GTATTTTCGGGTATCCCGAGGCCGTCCGCATGGACGGCAATCTTTAGGATGGCGATGCTGTTTGAGGACGTCTTGCTAGAGCAAGACGGACGAGTTCAGCAGCCACCGAAAAGACGAAAGATCATTGGCGTGCCCACTCATTTATGCTTTAAGGTAAAACCGACGCAGAGCGGAAAAACTACAAATTCATTACCGTAAGTGGAGCTCACAAGCAAAACAATATCCGAAGGACAAAATAGATTAATATTATAATTAATAATAAGAAGATTTAAGCAGAGATTTTTTTGGCGAGCAAATCGAACTCAACATTCAATTTATCGGATGGGCCTTTAAAACTTAAAGTGGTATTCTTTAAAGTGTGAGGGATAATGCGCACCGTGAGAATATTGCCTCGTTTTCCAGCCAAGGTCAAACTTATCCCGTCTAAAGCAATCGACCCCTTCTCTAAACAATAGGGCATATATTTAAGTGGCACCGCAATCTCCAGTTCTAAAGTGCCTTGATGCAAAATTTTTTTACGAATAATTCCCAAACAGTCCACATGCCCGGAAACAAAATGCCCGGAAACGCGATCCCCAATTTTTAGAGCGCGTTCGAGATTAATCTTTTCGCCGATTTTTAATAATCCCAAATTCGTATTTTTTAACGTCTGCGCCATAGCCTCAAAACTAAAACCATTATTATCGAAAGCGATAACCGTTAAACAAACACCATTTAAAGCAACGCTATCTCCAATTTTTATATCTTTCCGGATTTCTTGAGCGCAAACTTCCAATTGCGCTATCCCTTTAAGGCTCGATCTTTTTTTTAAAGTTCCTAGCTCTTCAATAATCCCACTGAACATTTACTTTAACCTCGCTTGCACCAAAAGATCCTCGCCAAAACGGCGCACTTTTAAATCATGCAATTTTCTTGCCTGATCAATGCGTTTTACTCCTTGGCCCATCACCGAAGAAATGGCGTCTTTGCCCCCGATAATTTTAGGGCTAATAAAAAATAATACTTTATCCACTAATTTTTCATCAAAAAGCGAACCGATTAAAGTCCCCCCGCCTTCAACAATAATATTAGTTATTCCAAGATGCGCCATTTTTTTTAAAGCATCACGTAAATTAATCTGTCCGGATTTTTCTTTAACTTCCAAAATTTTAGCCTTGGCAAATAAATTTTTGCGATTCTCAGTCTCCTGCCCCGGGCGGCTAGGTAAAGTAATAATAATCACCTGCCCGTTCCCCAAAAAAACATTAGCATTTACCGGGGTGCTTAAATTACTATCAACAATAATTTTCACCAATGATTTTTTAGAAAACCAAACGTCCAAACGCGGATTATCCCGTAAAACGGTATTAACCCCGACCATAATCGCATCAAAATCCTTACGCAGGCGATGCGCAAAAGAACGCGATTTATCCGAAGTAATCCATTTCGAATCTCCGGTCGAAGTAGCAATGCGGCCATCTAAAGACTCCGCCACTTTTACCGTTACTAAAGGTAAACCAGTGGTAATATATTTTATAAAACTTTCATTAATCGCAGTAACTTGCGCATCAAGAATCCCGACTTTAACTTTAACGTTATTCTGTTTAAGAAGCATTACGCCCCGCCCATTGTTCACGGGGTTAGGGTCAATCATCCCCACCACCACTTCTCTTATTCCGCTTTGAATGATGCGATTAATACACGGTGGAGTGCGTCCCGTATGCGCGCAAGGTTCAAGCGTCACATAAAGTGTGGCACCTTTGGCTTTAATCCCCGCTTCATCTAAAGCCACAATCTCAGCATGCGCTAAACCCGCGCGCGCGTGAAAACCACGGCCGATAATTTCCCCATTTTTAACCACTAAAGCCCCCACGAGCGGATTAGGAGAAGTCCGGCCTTTGGCTTTAAGCGCTAATTTTAAAGCTAAACGCATATATTTTTCATCTTGAGAGCAAATCATCTTTTCTCCTGACGTAATTTTTCTACTAATTCCCAGGGCAATTTAATCATCCCCAATTTAATATCCGGCTTTACCGCACCATGAAAATCAGAGCCGCCGGTCACCAAAAGATTAAACTTCTTGGCTAAATCTAAATAAAAATTTATCATTGCTTGAGAGTGTTCCGGATAATAAACCTCAATCCCCTGCAATCCATAACCAGCAAACTCTGGGATCAAAGCATCATTATGTAACATATAGGGGTGCGCTAATACTGCCACCCCGCCCGCCTGATTAATTAAAGCAATCGCTTCCGCGGGAGAAAAACGAAAACCTAAAACATAAGCCGGAGATTTATCACCGATATATTTACGAAAAGCCTCCGCGGTAGACGCCACTAAACCTTCCTGCAAAAGCGCTTTAGCAATATGCATCCGACCTACCGTGCCCGGGCCGGAAATATCAAAAACCGCCTGCGGATTAAGGGTCAAGCCTAAATCTTTAAGATTGTTCACGATTTTATAAACCCGCTCCACGCGATTTTGCTGCACAAGCTTTAATTTTTCTAACAAAGATTGATTCTGATAATCGAGAAAATACCCTAAAATATGAATTTCTTGGTTTTCATTTTGGGCCGTTAATTCCAAGCCCGGAATTATCTCTAAATCCGTGCCCACTGCTGCAGCTTTGGCTTCGGCAACTCCCCCCACGGTGTCATGATCAACAATCGCAATCGCCGCCAAAGAACACTTAAGCGCCGCCTGCACTAATCTCGTCGGCGTAAAGGTACCGTCACTTTCAGTAGTGTGGACATGCAAATCGGCGTACTTCATTTTTTCTGCTCGATTTTAATTTGATCAAGAATAGCATTAACAAATTTTCCAGATTCCGATCCGGAATATTTTTTTGCTAACTCCACCGCTTCATTAATCGCCACTTTCGGCGGAATATCAGCGCGATAAATAAGCTCAAAACATCCTAAACGCATAATATTGCGATCCACAAAAGCCATGCGCTCTAACTGCCAATTCGCCGCATATTTACTAATTTTTTTATCGATCTCCTCCAAATGGCTCACGACTCCTTGCAATAATTGAGCGGAGAAATCTTTCAGTTCTACTGACAATTCTTCTTGATCATTAGTCGCCCAAAAATTTTCCAAAATTTCCTCCCAACTACCCCGAGTAATATCAACTTGGTATAGCATCTGCAAAACATATTCCCGCGCCTTAGTACGTTTACGCATTATTTAATCTGACGCGTTAAGTTGACCATTTCCAACGCCGAAAGCGCCGCGTCCCGGCCTTTATTACCATCTTTAGAACCGGCACGCTCGACGGCCTGCTCAATACTATCGGCAGTAATAATCCCAAAAATCACCGGTAAACCGCTATCTAAAGAAACCTTGGCGATCCCCTTAGCGACTTCAGCGGCGATATAATCAAAATGCGGAGTTGCTCCGCGAATTACCGTGCCTAAACAAATTAAAGCGTCAAAAGTTTTAGCTTTCGCCATTTTTTGCGCTACCAAAGGCAACTCAAAAGCTCCGGGGACCCAAGTCACCGTAATATCCTTATCCTCCACTCCATGGCGCGCTAAAGTATCAATACAGCCGCTCACTAATTCTTTAGTCATAAAATCATTAAAACGCGAAGCAATTAATCCAAAATTTTTTCCCGCTCCCAATAAATTACCACTAATCACTTTAACCATTTTTCCTCCTTGTTTTAAATTTGGATTTGATGTCCAAGTTTCTCTTTTTTAGTCTTTAAATATTTATAATTCTCCGGGCCGGGTTTAATTTCTAATGAAATACGCTCGGCCACCTGCAATCCATAACCTTCCAAACCCACAATCTTGCGCGGATTGTTCGTCAACAATTTAATTTGCTTCACTCCTAAGTCCACCAGGATTTGCGCCCCGATACCATAATCACGTAAATCCGCTTTGTGCCCCAATGCTTCATTCGCTTCTACCGTATCCATACCTTGATCCTGAAGCTTATAAGCGCGTAGTTTTTCCACGAGACCAATTCCTCTCCCCTCCTGATTCATATAAATAATGACCCCTTGTTTCTGCGCGGCAATAATCTCCATGGCTTTCTCTAATTGACGGCCACAATCACAACGTAATGATCCTAGCACGTCACCCGTAAGACAAGCTGAATGCACGCGCACCAAGACCGCTTCATCCTCCCATGCTCCCATCGTTAAAGCCAGATGCGTTTGGCTATTAGTTTTATCCCGATAAACAAATAATTTAAACTCGCCAAATTTAGTCGGCAATCTGGTCTGCACAATAACCTCCACTAATTTTTCCGATTTACGGCGATATTCAATCAGGCTGGCAATCGTGGCAATTCTTAAATGATGTTTCTTGGCAAATTCCATTAATTGCGGCAAACGCGCCATGGATCCATCATCATTCATAATTTCACAAATTACTCCCGCCGGATATAAACCCGCTAAGCGCATCAAATCTAAGCTCGCTTCAGTATGCCCGGCGCGCACCAATACTCCACCCGGCCGAGAACGTAAAGGAAAAATATGTCCCGGGCGTGCTAAATCTTTTGCCGAACTTTTTTGATTAATTAAAACTTCAATTGTCTTGGCCCGATCGGGCGCAGAAATTCCGGTCGTTACCCCGGAAGCAGCATCCACTGAAATCATCCAGGCAGTTTTAAAAGGGTCTTCCTGTACAGATTGCAAAGTATTTTTCAACATCGGATCAAGTTCCAGAAAACGTAAACGTTCCTCCTCCATGGAAATACAAATCAAGCCTCGGCCAAACTTAGCCATAAAATTAATATCTTCCGGCCCAAGAGCTTCACCCGCCATCACTAAATCACCTTCATTCTCGCGATCTTCATCATCCACAATAATCACGATCTTGCCGGCTTTTAAATCTTCTAAAATTTCAGGAATTGTATTAAACATCAGCAGATGCTTTCCTTTCAATTGCGCTTAAAAAACAAAAAACCCGAAACAAAATCTCCGGGCATTTTAAAGTTAATCTTCTCTCATCTGGACTTTCGGCAGCGAGAAATTTTATTTCCCTCTGACACCATCGGCTCTGGAATTTAACCAAATCTGCAAATAGTCAAACTAACTATCTGCTCGCGGGCTAGACCGCCGGTAAGGATTTCCACCTTGCCCTAAAGACTAATGAATTAATTATAACAGGAAAACTAAGCTTGTCAATAAGATTAAAAACGGTTATAATAACCGCTAATGCTTGAGAAAATTATCACCCAAGTTCATCGCCAATTGCTACTGCACGCTAAAACTATCGCCGTTGCCGAATCCTGTAGCGGCGGATTACTTTCTACGCTATTAACCCAAAAACCCGGATCCAGCGCCTATTTTCTTTTAGGAGTGAGCGCTTACAGCAATAAAGCTAAGAGCTTACTTCTAAATATACCAAGCAAAGCTATT
>CAIVOB010000195.1 GCA_903907475.1 Candidatus Omnitrophota bacterium | reverse complement strand
CATTTTCAAAAATTATGTACATCTTATTAGCAGCAATCGCCGTGATGATGATGCGCCACGGCATTACCGGAGCATTTCTTAAATGATGCGTAAAGTTTTAACTTTTATTATGGCGGGTGGAAAAGGTGAACGCCTGTTACCTTTAACCAAAGACCGCACTAAACCGGCGGTTCCTTTCGGAGGAATTTACCGGATTATTGATTTTACTTTAAGTAATTGTATTAATTCCGGATTGCGTAAAATTTATATTCTTACGCAGTATAAATCCGCTTCTTTACAAAGACATATTCGTTTGGGTTGGAATTTTTTGCCTTCGGAGTTAGGGCAATTTATCGAGTTATTGCCGGCGCAACAGCGCATTGGGGACTCTTGGTATCTTGGAACGGCGGATGCAATTTATCAGAATCTTTATGCTTTAGAGATGGATCGCCCGGATGAAGTTTTAATTTTAGCCGGGGACCATATCTATAAGATGAATTATTATTCCATGATTGATGTGCATCGGGAACAGGATGCGGATTTAACGGTCGGAGTAGTGGAGATTGATAAATCTAAGTCGCGGCATTTAGGAGTGGTGGAGGCGGATGCGGATGGCCGGGTGACCGGATTTCATGAAAAACCTGCCAATCCCAAAACGATTCCCGGTAAGTCGGATAAAATTTTCGGCTCGATGGGGATTTATGTTTTTAAGCAGTCGGTTTTGATGCAGGAGTTGTTGGAGGATGCTAAGAATAGTAAATCTTCTCACGATTTCGGTAAGGATATTATTCCGCAGATGCTTAAAAAAGGAATGAAGGTCGTGGCTTATAATTTTCGTGATAAAGATCGCAACGAGGAATATTGGCGGGATATCGGAACGATTGATGCTTATTATGAGGCGAATATGGAGCTCATTCAAGTTAATCCGGTATTTAATCTTTATGATCAAGAGTGGTTGATTCGAACTTTTCAGGAACAGTATCCGCCGGTGAAGACGGTGCACTCCGGTGATAAAGAAGAGGGCCGCGTGGGGTTGGTGCTGGATTCAATTGTTTCGGAAGGTTGTGTGGTTTCCGGAGGACGCGTGCAGCGCTCAATACTTTCGCCTAATGTCAGGATAAATAGTTTTTCCGAAGTCTATGATTCGATTTTAATGGAAAGTGTTAATGTCGGCCGTCACGCCAAAATTAAACGCGCCATTATTGATAAGGATGTCAGTATCCCCCCGGGGATGATTATTGGTTTTAACCGTGAAGAAGATAAAAAAAGATTTTTTGTCAGCGAGTCGGGGATCGTAGTGGTTGCTAAAGGGACGGAGATTAAATAGGAAAAATCAATGATCAGAAAAGCTAAAATTAAGGATATTAAACAAATTCAAGAGTTAATTGCCGGATTTGCGAAAGCCGGTACGATGTTGCCGCGCGCGCTCAATGAACTTTATGAGCATCTGCGTGATTTTTGGGTTTATGATGAGAAGGGGAAGTTATTAGGTTGCGCGGCTTTGCACATCTCCTGGGATGATTTGGCGGAAATTAAATCTTTGGCGGTCGCCAAAAATAAACAAGGCCGGGGAATTGGGCGGGATTTAGCGTTAGCTTGTTTGGCGGAGGCAGAGGTTCTAGGAGCAAAGAAGATTTTTGCGTTGTCTTATCAGCCGGGATTTTTTAAAAAACTGGGTTTTAAGAAAATTGAACACGCCGCATTGCCGCATAAAATCTGGGCGGAGTGCATTAATTGCTGCAAATTTCCTAATTGTCAGGAGATCGCCCTCTTAAAAGTATTGTAAAATCTAATTTGTATGTTATAATTTTTTGACTGTAATTTTTTAAGTTTAGTGAATTTTTAAAGTTTTACTACAGGAGGAAGAAATGGATTATTTGTTGACTGATGAACAAAAAATGATTAAGGACCTGGCGCATAAGATTGCCGAAGATAAGATCCGCCCGGTGGCGGCTAAATATGATATTAGCGAAGAGTATCCTTGGGAAGTTTTAAAGGTCATGGGCGAGTCGGATATGTTTGGTTTGTTTATTCCTGAGGAGTACGGTGGTTTCGCGACCAGTGTTTTTAATTTATGTTTGGCTACGGAAGAATTTTCCCGGGCTTGCGGTGGAATCGCGGTTTGTTATGCCGCCAGCGCATTAGGGACTTTTCCGATTGTTTTGTTCGGTACCGATGAACAGAAGAAAAAATATTTACCGGTTTTAGCGAGCGGGAAAAAGGTCGCGGCGTTTGCGATTACCGAGCCGGAAGCCGGATCGGATGCTTCTGCCATTAAGACAACTGCGAAAAAAGAAGGCGATCACTATATTTTAAACGGTTTAAAGCATTTTATTACTAATGGTGGGGATGCGGAAACTTATGTTGTGATTGCCATGACTGATAAATCTAAGGGCCCGCGGGGAGCTTCGGCGTTTATCGTGGAAAAAGGCACTCCGGGTTTTACTTTTGGTAAAAAAGAAGATAAATTCGGGATTCGCGCCTCGAGCACTCGAGAATTAATTTTTACCGATTGTAAAATTCCGGCGGCGAATTTACTTTCTAAGGAAGGTATGGGTTTTATTGTCACGATGCGGACTTTTGATATGTCGCGTCCCGGTGTTGCGGCGCAGGCTTTAGGGATTGCCCAAGGTGCTTTGGAATTGGCAGTAAAATATGTGCGCGAAAGAGTGCAATTTGGAAAATCGATTTCTTCTTTTCAGGGAATTCAGTGGATGTTAGCGGATATGGCGACGGAAGTGGAAGCGGCGCGGGGTTTAGTTTATTCAACGGCGAGAATGGTGGATGCCGGGATCAAAGATGTGGCTAAGGAATCCGCGATGGCCAAGATGTATGCCTCTGACGTCGCGATGAGGGTGACGGTTGATGCCCTGCAATTATTCGGCGGTTACGGTTATATGAAGGATTATCCGATTGAGAAATATGTCCGCGATGCTAAGATTACCCAGATTTATGAAGGGACCAATCAGGTGCAGCGGGGAATTATAGCTTTAAAATTAATTAAGGAAATGGCGAAGTGACGGATTAGAGAGTGATTAGTAGATAGAAGATAGGAAAAACAGAAAAACAGAAAAACAGAAAAACAGAAAAACAGAAAAACAAAGTCAAGGCTGGGGAAAATAATGAATATAATTGTTTGTATAAAACAGGTTCCGGAAACAACGGAAGTGAGAATTAATCCGGAGACCAATACGCTGATTCGCGAAGGAGTAAAGTCGATTATTAATCCTTTTGATATGTACGCGATTGAAGAAGCGCTGCGGCTTAAGGAAAGATTTGGGGGTAAAATTTCGATTCTTACGATGGGCCCACCCCAGGCAGATGCGGCGTTACGCGAAGCAATTTCCATGGGGGCCGATGATGGATTTTTAGTTTGTGACCGGGCTTTTGCCGGAAGTGATACCTGGGCGACAAGTTATACTTTAGCCGGGGCGATAAAGAAGTTGGGGGCTTTTGATTTAATTATTTGCGGTAAACAGGCTTCGGACGGAGATACGGCTCAAGTCGGCCCGGGAATATCGACGCATTTAAATATTCCACAGGTTACCTATGTGAAAAAAGTTGAGGAAGCCAGCGATAAATTAATGCGCGTGGAAAGAATGTTAGAAGAGGGGTATGAGATTATTGAAACTCCGCTTCCGGCGCTTTTAACGGTGGTCAAAGAAATTAATGAACCGCGGGTTCCTTCATTGCGCGGTTTAATGAAGGCGAAAAGTGCTAAAATTACGATCTTGACGCAAAAGGAATTAACATTAGACCCGCAGCAGATTGGTTTATGCGGTTCTCCTACTCAGGTGGTGAAGATTTTTACACCCACGCCTAGAGTCGGCGGGCAGATCTTGACAGGAGAGATTCCGGATATTGTCAAGCAGTTAGTAGATTTAGTGAAAGACGAGGTTAATTAAGATGTCGATTCAAATTATTATTGAAAAATGTACCGGTTGCGCGATGTGCTTTAATGCTTGCCCTTTTGATGCCATAAGGATTATGGATAAAAAGGCGTTTATTGATTTAAATAAATGTACGCTTTGCGGAGCGTGTAAAGATATTTGCAAATTTAAAGCGGTTTTACTGGAAAAAACTCCTGCCAAATGCGCGCTGCCGAATATTAAAGATTATAAAGGGATTTGGGTTTTTATTGAGCAGAAAAACGGTAAAGTACAATCTGTTTCCTATGAGCTCTTAGGTAAAGCTCAGGAGTTGGCGAAAAAATTAAATTGTCAGGTGAGCGGAGTTTTAATTGGCAATAAATTAGAGGATCAGTTAGATGAATTAATTTTTTGCGGGGCGGATAATATTTATTTAGTCCAGGCTCCGGAGTTGGCAAATTTTCAAGATGAACCTTATACAAATGTTTTGGTAGAATTAATAAAGAAATATCAGCCGGAGATTTTTCTTTGCGGCGCGACTAATATCGGGCGGTCTTTGATTTCGCGGGTGGCAATAAATATTAAAGCCGGCTTGACCGCGGATTGTACCGGGCTTGATATTGACGTTAAAAAAAATATTTTATTGCAGACGCGTCCGGCTTTTGGCGGTAATATTATGGCGACGATTATTTCTCCGAATTACCGCCCGCAGATGGCGACGGTGCGGCATAAAGTTTTTGCTCCGATGACAGCGGATAGAAAACGTAAAGGAAAAATTATAAAAGAAAGTTTTGCCAGTACGCTTTATGTTTCGCGCACTAAGTTGCTTGATATTATCGATGAGATTGAGTCGACAATTAATTTAAGCGAAGCGGATATTATTGTTTCCGGAGGCCGGGGAATGGGGGCGCCGGAAAAATTTAAATTATTGGAAGAATTAGCGCAGGTTTTGGGCGCCGCCGTTGGTTCAAGCCGTGCGGCAGTTGATAGCGGTTGGATGCCTTATTCGCATCAGGTCGGCCAGACTGGGCGCACCGTGGCGCCAAAAATTTATATTGCCTGCGGGATAAGCGGACAAATCCAACATCTTGTCGGGATGCAGTCTTCAAAAATCATTATCGCGATTAATAAAGATCCGGAAGCTCCGATTTTTAAAGTGGCGACCTATGGCATCGTGGGAGATCTTTTCGCGGTTTTACCGATTCTCACGAAAACTTTTAAAGAAGTTTTACGTAAGTAATAATAAGCATGCCAAAAATCAATCGCCAACAAGGTTTTACACTCGTGGAAATTATGATGGTTGTGGGGATCGTGGCGATGTTGGCCGCGATCGCGATTCCTAATCTTATTTCCGTAAAAAGAACGGCCAATGAAGCAGCGGCGAAAAGTTGTTTGCGTAGTTTATCCAGCGCGGCAGAAACGGCTTCGATTTCCTTAGGGCATTATCCCACGACGGTGGCGGAGTTTCAAAATTTTATCGGCGCGGCGGGAAGTTATTGCGCGGATTTAGCCGGAGCGCAAACTACTGTGCAAGGGTATAATTATACTTGCACAATGGATACTGGCGGTTACACCATTGTTGCTACCCCGGTAACTCAAGGCACCACTGGTAGCATCACTTATACTGTTACCACGGGCTGCGTACTGACGCCGCTGTAATTATCCTACCAGTTTGCATCAATCTGTATCAGATAGTACCTAATCTCACCTATATGTCAAAGAATGTAAAGATTCTCCTTGACAAGTTTTCGTTAATTGTTTATAATGTGAACATAGTGATTAACAAAAAGACGAAAAAAGTGATGGTCACTTTTTAAGGGAGAATTATGGTTAATAGCAATTTAATGACGATTGAGGATTTAGCGGATTATTTAAAAGTTACGCGGCGCACGATTTATGATTGGTTAAAGCATAATAAAATTCCGGCTTTGAAATTAGTGGGGCAATGGCGGTTTAAAAAAGAAAAAATTGATAATTGGCTCGATGGCCAACAAAATTAGATTAGAGGACATAGGCACCCGACGCTTATTGGCGCCTAGCCCATATAGGAATTGGGTTAGCGTTCGCAATGTGCGAAATTTGCGTCGGTGTTGTGTTCGTACACAAGGAGATAAATATGTATTTTAAAAGATTAGAGCTCTTGGGCTTTAAATCGTTTTGCGATAAAACCGTGTTAAATTTTGAGCCGGGGATTACCGCGGTAGTCGGGCCCAACGGCTGTGGTAAATCCAATATTTTTGATTCTATCCGCTGGGTTTTAGGCGAGCAATCGGCAAAATCGCTGCGCGGTTCAGAGATGCTTGATATTATTTTTAACGGTACAGATAATAAAGAGCCTTTAAGCATGGCGGAAGTAAGTCTAGCTTTTGATAATACCAGCCGTTTTTTTAATGTTGATCATCCGGAGGTTCTCATTACGCGGCGGCTTTTTCGCTCGGGCGAAAGCGAGTATATGCTTAATAAAGCTACCGTGCGACTTAAGGATATTTTAGATTTATTATTGGGCACTGGCATCGGCGCGGAGAGTTATTCGATTATCGCACAGGGAAAGATTGACTTAGTGCTAAGTTCGCGTCCGGAAGACCGGCGGATAGTTTTTGATGAGGCCAGTGGAATTAGCAAATATAAGGCTCAAAAACGGGAAACGCTGCGCAAGCTGGAAGAAACCGAACAGAATCTTTTACGAGTTAATGATATTGTCACGGAAGTTAAACGTCAGATTGGTTCCTTAGAGCGTCAGGCCAATAAAGCTCGGCGCTATAAAGAGGTATTTGAGGAGTTAAAATTAAAAGAGATTGATTTGGCGCTTTTTAATAAACAAAGTTTATTAAAAGAAAAAGATCAAATTATCCAAAAGCTTGAACTTTTAGGAAAAGATGAATTAGGGTTAATTCAGGTCATTACGGATTTAGAAAATAAGATTGCTAATCGGCAGTCGGAATTAAAAGTTTTAGAAGATAAGATGATGGCCGTGCGCAGTGAGATTTTAAATTTAGAAAATACCTTGGTGCGCAGTAATGAACATATTGATTTTAACCAGCTGCGGATTAGTGAGTTGGTGGAAAATAACGCGGTTTTGGAGTCACAAGTCGGGCCGGCGCAAGCTAAACTGATCGCAAATGAGGAAAAGTTAGCTTTAGTGCGCGCGGAGTACGCGAATTTAAAGCAAAATATTAATGAGAAGCAGCTTATTTTGCAAACTAAAGAAGATGAGATTAATAAACTCGGCGTTCAGATCAAAGCTTCTTTAGAGGCGATCTCTGAGAGTAAGAAAATGATTTTAGATTTAGAAACGAGGATTTCGAATATTCATAATGAAATCGGAAATTTTAATTCTAAGCATCAGGTATTTCTGGCGCGGAAAAAAAGGTTAGAGATTGAAAAAGCCAAGGTTTATGAGGAAAAGGCGATTACTCAGGAAACTTTAAATAAAGTGACGCAGGAACTAGAGGCAACGCAGACTTTGGTGGAAAATTTTAGCGCCAAGATTGTGGAAGTAAAGTCGAGTTTAGAGCAGGAAGGTTTAAATCTAAACACCTTAAATAAAGAGATTACGGATTTAGAAAACCAGAAATTGACGCTCGTTTCGCATAAAGAATTTCTAGAGGAATTGAAAACTAAATATGAGGATATTGGTGAATCGTTAAATGCCACGATTTATTTGGATAAACTGCCTAGTGAAAGTTTAACTGGTTTAGTGGTTAAAATTCAAAATCAGTCGAGTTTAACGGATACGGACAGGGAGCATTTTGGCCCGGCGGCGTTAAAAATTAGCGGAGAGGCCAAGCCGATTGAATTAGATACGCAAAGAATTGATGAAAAAATTGCTAAATTGGAAGAAAATCTCGGGGAATTAAAGCATCGGCTTATTTTGCGTCAGACTTGTATCGCGGAATTAAATAAGATGGCGACCGGATTAGAACAGGAATTGCGGAATTACGAGATTACTTTAGCCAACAAAGCGCAAAGCCAGGCAACGACACTGGAGCAGTTTAATAAAATTAAAGAAGAAGAAGATGTGATTGTTATGGAGTTAACGGACTTGCAGCGCGAAGTTTCTACAATTGAGCAAAATCTATTGGGCGCTCAAGGGCGATTGGCGGATTTAAACGCTCAGGAAAGAAAAAGCCAGGATTTAATTGTCCAGGAAGAAGATGCAATTGCGAGAAATAGTAAATTGCGCGAAGAGGTCTTGGTAGTTATTACGCAGACTAAAACTGAAATTGAAGCTTTAGAGAAGCGTTTTGTTTCGGATGTGGCGACATTAAAAATTTTAGAAGAGACTTATATCCAGGATCAGGCGAACTTAGAAAATATTCAAAAGCAGATTCATGAGTCTATTGAACGCCAGGAAATTTTAAAAGCTGAAGTTATGGATTGTCAAAATAAGATTCAAAGCGCGCAAATTGAAATCGGAGAAAAGAAAACCCGGCTTTTGAGCGTTGAGAGTGAATATAACGAAGTTTCTAATAGTACGATTGGGGTGGTGAAAAAAATTGAGTCTGACCGTAAGGAACTGGATCAAATTAAAAATCGTTTACATGATTTGCAGATGTCGGATAAAGATTTGGATTACCGTTATACGACTTTAAAAGAGCGGATGTCGGCAGCTTATAAATTCGACTTAGATTTAGGTGTCCTGGCTGAAGCTTTAGAATTGGATGCCGGAGTCTTGACTTCTACAATCCAAGAGTTAAAGAAAAAATTAGATAGTTATGGTTCGGTGAATTTAGTGGCGATTGAAGAATATGATGAATTAAAGAAACGTTATGATTTTTTAATTCAACAGCAGACGGATCTTGTCACGGCTAAAGATTCGTTGCATCAGGCAATCTTAAAAATTAACCGCACGACGAAGCAAATGTTTTTAGAAACTTTTGATAAAGTAAAAGTAGAGTTTAAGAATTATTTCCGTTTACTTTTTAACGGCGGAGACGCGCAGTTATTCTTGCTTGACGAGTCGGATCCTTTGGAATCGGGAATCGAAATTATTTGCCGGCCTCCGGGAAAGAAATTGCAGAATGTGCTTTTGTTAAGCGGCGGTGAAAAGACGATGTCGGCAATTGCTTTAATTTTTGCGATTTTTAAGGTTAAGCCGGCGCCATTTTGTATTTTAGATGAAATTGACGCGGCATTGGATGAAGCCAACGTTGATCGTTTTTCGCGGGTTTTGCAGGAGTTTGCTAAAACTTCTCAGTTTATTGTCATTACGCATAATAAAAAGACGATTGTTAACGCTAATATTATGTATGGAATTACGATGGAACAATCGGGAGTTTCAAAGATTGTTTCGGTAAAATTATCTCAGAATCAGGAAAAAGATAAAAAAGAAGAGACGGTTGCCGCGTAAAAAAAGATTTAGTTGCTGCAGGTATTATTCTTGCCTTTGTTCTTGGCTTGGTAGAGGGATTTGTCGGAAGAGGTAATTAATTCTGCCGGTAATAAACCGTCTTTGGGGTAGGTCGCCAGGCCTAAGCTGACCGTAAGTTGTTTATTAGGTAAAATCCCTTCATTTAAAAAAGGATATCTTTGAATATCTTTCCGGATGCGTTCGGCGATCATAAAAGCTTCTTCTTTATCGGTTTGGGGCAAAATAATCATAAATTCTTCACCGCCATATCGGCAAACAAAATCCATTTTTCGCGATTGATTACGTAAAAGTTGTGCCAGATCTTTTAAAATTTTATCTCCCGCCTGATGCCCGAGGGTATCATTGTAAATTTTAAAATCATCAATATCTATGATTAGTAGGCTCAAAGGTTTTTTGGTGGCTTTGGCTTTTTCGACTTCGGTTTGGAGCAGGTATTGAAAATAACCGTGGTTCCAAAGATTCGTAAGATAATCGGAATGCGCGCGCTCGGAAGTTAATTCAAAAAGTTGGGAGTTTTCAATTGCTAGGCCGGCTTGGTTTGCCAGCATGGTCAACATCCGGATATCGTCTTTGGTAATGGGTTCGTTAGTAATAAAATTATCGGCGACAATAATGCCGTTGACCCGGTCTTTTGCTTTAAGCGGAATAAGGACGAGCTCGTTACTTTCGAGCATTTTAATTACCGGAGAAGAGCGGTATTTATGGATTGTTTGGTTGGTAAGATGCAGAGGCATTCCTTCTAAAACCGCTAAAGATAAGGGGTTGTCATTGCGGTCTTGAAGCGAAACTTTTAAATTGCGTACTTGGCGGTTAAAGCCGGATTCTAAAATAGAATTAGAGCTTTTAAAAGCCGCGATTAAATCCTCAAGGTCCATTTTTTCTTCTTCGATTTTAGTCCAGGCGGCATTGGCTTCTTCTCCGCTTTCCGGGCCAATACCTAATTTGCCTTCAATAATTTTTTCTTTTTCGTTGACTAAGAAAAGCATTGCCCGATTGAATCCTAAGCCAGTGTGGGCGGTGACGCCGGTAAGAATAATATAGAGGATCTCGTCTAATTTTAAGGTGGTGCGCATGGCATTGGAGATTTCATAAAGCACTCCCAATTCCATTTTGGTGCGCTCGAGTTCAATTTTTAGTTTGCCGGCATCTTCCATAAGGGTAAATCTACCATAGTTTCCGGCGCCTGTCAAGCGATCCACTTGAATACTAACTTTTATAATTTTTTATAAAGTTAGCGGGTCTTGTCTTGTGAGGAAAAATTTTGTCTCACGGGTCCTGCCACTGCGGCACCCTTTTTTTGTCCTCGCTGCGGCTG
>CAIVOB010000194.1 GCA_903907475.1 Candidatus Omnitrophota bacterium | reverse complement strand
GGCTTTCGTCGAAGGAGTAAAAATTACTTCCGGTAACTGCGCCGATTCCTTTAATCCTTGAGGTAAAGTTATGCCACAAACGGACTGCTGTCTTTGATATTCTTTCCAACCGGAACCAGAAAGATATCCGCGCACCACACATTCAACCGGCAAAGGTTTAGTTTTTAAAACTAACATCGAACGCTCGGATAAATCCGCCTTATATTTCTGCAATTCTTGCGGATATTGATTCACATCCGCAGTAATAAGATGATGCCCGATTATATTTTTAATAAACTCAAACCAAAAAGTCGAAATACTTGTTAAGACCCTGCCCTTTTGCGGTATCCCATCGGGTAAAACCACATCAAAGCAAGAAATCCGGTCGGTAGAAACGATTAAAAGCTTATCCCCGAGATCATAAACATCGCGCACCTTACCCCGGCGAAAAAGCTTTAGATCATTAAAATCGGTTTTAACTAAAACCTTACTTTCCATATTGTTTTAACTTCTCCACTAAAATAAAATATTCATCCCAAAGTTCACGCGGGAGATCCTTCTTAAAATCACTAAAAAATTTATGAATACCCTTTAGTTCTTCTAGCCATTCTTCTTTTTCGACTTTAAGCAATTTTTCCATTGCTCCCGAAACTAATTTAATTCCCGTCAGATCAATATCAAACGGATAAGGAAGATAGCCAATCGGAGTCTCCAGCGCATTAACTTTATTGTTCACCCGGTCCAGTATCCATTCTAAAACTCTTAAATTTTCACAAAATCCCGGCCAAAGGAATTTCCCCTGCTCATCTGTTCTAAACCAATTAACATGAAAGATTTTGGGAGGCTTGGCCATCGTTTTACCCATGCTTAACCAATGCTTAAAATAATCGGCCATATTATAACCACAGAATGGAAGCATTGCCATCGGATCACGGCGCACTTGCCCGATTTTTCCTACCTGCGCCGCAGTTAATTCCGAACCCATGGTTGCCCCGACAAAAACACCGTGTTGCCAATTAAATGCTTCATAAACCAATGGCGCGACATGCTCTCGCCGGCCGCCAAAAATAATTGCCGAAATCGGCACACCGTGATGTTGTTCAATCCTAAAAGATGCCGAAGGACAATTCGCGATCGCAGTGGTAAAACGCGCGTTAGGATGCGCCCCTTTAATTACTTTACCTTCTGCATCCTTAGTATTCGGTTTCCAAGCCTGGCCCTTCCAGTCTACCCCTTGACTCGGTACTTCTCCATCCGCGCCTTCCCACCAAACTGTATTATCAGTTTTTAAAAGCACGTTCGTATAAATCGTATTCTTCTTAATTGTTGCCACCATATTAGGATTAGCGATGGAGTTCGTTCCCGGAGCAACGCCGAAAAATCCAGATTCCGGATTAATTGCCCAAAGCGAACCATCAGAATCCACTCTCATCCAAGAAATATCGTCTCCCAGCGTCCAAATGCGATACCCTTTAATTTTTAAACCTTCCGGGGGGACTAACATCGCTAAATTTGTTTTTCCGCAAGCGCTCGGAAAAGCTGCCACCACATATTCAATATGGCCATTAGGTTCTTCCACACCCATAATTAACATGTGCTCGGCCATCCATTTCTCTTTGCGCGCAATAAAGCTGGCAATTCGTAAAGAAAGGCACTTCTTACCCAAAAGTACATTTCCACCATATCCGGAATTAACGCTCCAGATAGTATTATCTTCAGGAAAATGTAAAATTAACCTTTTCTTAATATCTAACTTCGCTTTAGAATGCAAACATTTTGTGAATTCATTGCCCTTATCTAACTGCCTTAAAACCGCTTCGCCGCAACGGGTCATAATTAACATATTCAAAACTACATATCGAGAATCAGTAAGTTCCACTCCGATTTTACTAAAATTTGAACCTACCGGACCCATCGAAAACGGAATAACATACATCGTTCGGCCGCGCATTGCTCCTTTAAATATCGCCTTAGCTTTACGATAAGCGCTCGCCGGAGACATCCAGTTATTGTTCGGTCCGACAGTTTGTTTATTTTTAGTACAAATAAACGTCAAATGCTCCGTCCGCGCGACATCATCATGTGCGGTACGATGCAAAAAACAACCCGGCAATTTTTCAGGATTTAAACGAATTAACTCTCCCTGCGCTACCGCTTCTTTTTCCAATTTTAACTTCTGCTCATCTGTTCCGTCAATCCAAACAATTCGCTCCGGAGCGCAAAGCTTCGCCATTAATTTAACCCAATCAATAAGTTTTTTATTTAACGTCGGAACTTTTTCCATCTACCTCTCCTGGCTGGAAATAAATTTATAAGCAGAATCAGCTGCCACTGCGCCATCTCCGCAAGCGTTAATCACCTGATATAAACTTTTCTGTCGACAATCACCACAAGCAAATATACCGCTGGTGGATGTAAACATTTTATCATCGGTTAATATAAAACCTTTTTCGTCAAAATTTAATTTATTTTTCAAAAAACCCGTATCCGGATCATATCCGATATAAATAAAAACCCCGTCACAAATAAAATCCCTTTCCGTAAGATTCAGCAGATCTTTAATCACGACCGCTTGCACCTTCTGTGCCCCTTTAATTTCAGTCACAACGCTACTTAAGATAAAATTAATTTTATGATTCGCTAATAGCCGCTCTTGCAGTATCGAATCTGCGCGTAAATCTTGCCGGCGGTGAATAATCGAAACGGTTTGAGCAAAACGACTTAGATAAATTGCTTCTTCCGCCACAGCATTACCGCCTCCGACAACCACCACTTTTTTATCTTTAAAAAACGGCGCGTCACAGGTAGCACAGTAAGAAACTCCACGTCCGGTAAATTTCTCTTCACCGGGCACGTTTAATTTTCTCGCGCGCGCACCGCTGGCGACAATAATCGCGCGGGTATCAAATTTACCATTAGTAGTTTTTACTTCTTTTTTTAAACAATCCAGCTCTAATACTTCAGCGCTTTCAATTTTAACGCCTAATTTCCTAACCTGTTCTTCCATGCGGCCCATTAATTCCACGGTAGAAATACTTTGAGGAAAACCAGGGTAATTTTCAATCGTTTCGCTCATTAAAATTCTGCCTCCCACCGCCATTTTCTCAAGTACTAAAGTATTCAAACGGCTGCGCCCGGCATACAAAGCCGCAGTTAACCCCGCCGGACCGCCTCCGATAATAATCAAATCATACATAACTGTTATCCCTTTTTGATAAATGCATTAACAACTAACCACTTCTGACTAAATTTTCAAATCACAACTCCGACTGGTAATTTTTAATGCCGCAAGCTTTCTTTTAATTTTTATTTTCTCTAAAAGTGAAGCGTAATCAACAATCAACTTACCTTTAAGATGGTCAATTTCATGCTGCAGGACACAAGCAAAAAGGTCTTGCGCTTGAATTTTTACCATCTTGTTATCCTCGTCCAAAGCCTCAACCCAAACCCGTTTGGCACGTTTCACTCTAATACAAATACCCGGAACGCTTAAGCACCCTTCTTTAATCACCTGTTGCCCCTGACGCTTAACAATCCGCGGATTAATTAATTTATATAACCCTTGACCGATATCGGCGACAACCAACTGCACGCCAATGCCAACCTGTGGAGCCGCCAAGCCAATCCCGGTATCCGTATACATCGTTTGAGCCATCTGGCTTAATAACTTACGATGTTCAAGAGTAACAAATTTTATCGGTTGAGCTTTTTTTCTTAAAATTGCCGCGCCGAAAACTTTAATTTTTAATTCGGTTTCGTGCATTGACTTTAATGATTTTTGATTTTAAGGTTTTAGCTTTTTCGTTATCGAGAAGAACATAAGAAACAATGATAATCAAATCTCCAGGACAGGCTCCACGCGCCGCCGCGCCATTAAGGCAGACAATCCCACTCTTAGATTTTCCGGCGATGGCGTAAGTTTCCAAACGCTGTCCGTTATTTAAATTTAAAACCTCCACTTTTTCATGCTCCAAAATATCCGCCGCCTGGAGCAAGTCGGCATCAATCGTAATACTGCCTTCATAAGTAAGGTTGGCTTCCGTCACCGTGGCGCGATGAATTTTAGATTTTAACATTGTTCTGTACATTTTTATCTTCTCCCAATTAATTTATAAGTTTGCCGGGCAATCATTAATTCTTCATTAGTAGGAATAACTAAAATTTTAGGTTTTTTAGCAAAACAATTAAATAAATTACGGCAAATACTATTCCTCACGCTGGCTTGATTTTCACCAATCCCAGCAGTAAAGATTAAAGCATCTAAGCCATTTAAAACCGCTAAATACGCGCCGATATATTTTCTAATACGGTAAATAAATATATCGATCGCAAGCTTGGCCCGCTTATTTCCGGCCAACGCTTTAACTTCTAATAAGCGCATATCATTACTAATCCCCGAAATACCTTTTAAACCACTTTCTTTATTTAAAATCCGATCCATCTCCTTAGTATCTAATTTCTTTTTATGCATTAAATGCGTAATTAAAGCCGGGTCAACATCGCCGCAGCGCGTCCCCATCACTAATCCTTCCAAAGGAGTAAACCCCATACTCGTATCAATAGATTTTCCCTGATTAACCGCCGCAATACTGCAGCCATTACCTAGATGGCAAGTGATCAATTTTAACTTTCTTAATGGTTGTTTAAGTATTTTACTCGCCTCCATCGTGACATACTCGTGACTTGTCCCGTGAAAACCATATTTCCTCACCCCTAACTTTTGATAGTAATCATAAGGCAGTCCGTAAATAAAAGCATGTTCCGGAAGAGTCTGATGAAAAGCCGTATCAAAAACTGCCACCTGTTTTATGCCGGGAAGAATTTTCTGACAAGCGAGAATTCCGGCAAGATTAGCCGGATTATGCAATGGAGCAATCGCACAACATTTTTTTATGCCCCCAATAACATTTTTATTGACCAAAACCGGTTTCTTAAATTTTTCTGCGCCATGCACTACCCGGTGGCCGATTGCATCAACGGTCTTAATTTTTTCTAAAATGACCCTTAGGCCGGAATAATGATTAGCAATTTCTGAACCTTCTTCTCCAATATGCTCTAAAACCCCTTTTAAAAGTAAACATTCACCGGGCATCGTGAATAATTTATATTTAATTGATGAACTACCGCTATTAATCACTAATATTTTCATCATTGCGCCCTGATGGCTGTAATTGCCACACTATCAACAATATCCTGCGCGAAACAACCCCGCGACAAATCACTGGCCGGTTTATTTAATCCCAAAAACAACGGTCCGATTGCCCGACAACCCGTCAAACGCTGAACGAGTTTGTATCCAATATTACCGGCTTCTAAATTCGGAAAAATTAAAACATTCGCTCTACCTTTAATCGGGCTATCCGGAGATTTTATCGCAGCAACCTCCGGAACAATCGCAGCATCCGCTTGTAATTCACCATCCGCTAATATTTCCGGCGACAAAGTTTTAAGCAAAGCTAAAGCCTCCCTGATTTTTTCCGCAGACTTCGTTTTCGCCGAACCCTTAGTGGAATAACTTAAAAAAGCAATCCGCGGAGTAATATCTAAAACTTTACCCGCTAATTCAGCCGCAGTTAAGGCAATGCAAGATAATTGCCGCGCGTTAGGATCAGGGATAATTCCGCAATCCGCGAAAACAAAAGTTCCATTGTCTCCATACTCAGCACTAGGTAAATCCATCACAAAACAACTTGAAGCAATTGTAAAACGTTCTTCTAAGCCAATGCAGCGAATACAAGCCCGCGCCATATCAGCAGTAGTATGATTTGCTCCGGCCACTAAGCCATCCGCCAATCCTTCCCGCGTCATCATCGCTCCATAATAAAGATGATCCGAAAAAAGTTTCTTCACCAATTCTAAATCAATATCCTTAGACTGATAAAGCTTATAATACTCCTCGATATAGCGCTCCTTTTGCTTAAGATCCACCATCTCAGGCGTTAAAACCAATGGGCGCGCTAATCCTTCTTGCTGAATTATTCGCGCCGCCTCCAGCGTGCGCTCATCATCATATTCCGGTAAAACAATAGTTTTAATCTTTCTTTTCGCCAACTTACGAATTCGGCTAATCGCATCCATTTTAAATCCCTTTCAAAATTTTATTAAAATCCACATGCTCTTTAATTAATTTTACCACCGCGGCAATCTTTTCTTTATCCACCGGACGAATCTTAACCGTTAAATCATGAACACAAGTCGCAACATCATAAGTATCCTCTTTAGACAATAAAACCGGAATTTGTGCTTTTTCCAAAAGATCCATAATTGACGGATCCGGAGTAATACCACAGGTTAAAATAATCCCACAGATTTTTAATCTTTTCTCGCCGGAACTTTGAAAACAATTTAAAACTCCGGTAATCATATCCTCCCGGTCTCCGGGAGTAATCACTAAACTATCGTCCGTAACATAACGCATCGCATCTTTTGGCGCCATCGCCGCCACGATTACCTTAGCCACAGAACGCTCAAGATATTCTTTCCCGCAAAGAACCGTAAACCTTGTTTCTTCTAAAATCTGTTCAATCGTCGGCCGGGCAAGCAACGGATCATAAGGCAATGTTCCTAAAACATCAATTCCTTTCCGCTCTAAACCCTTCCTTACTAAACGGCTAACTTTTTCAAACTTATCCGGCAAAATTTTATTAACAATTACTCCTAAAACTTTAACTCCTTCACGTTCAAAAAGAGCTTTATTTAATACAATCTCATCAATCGGCCGGCCTACTCCGCCGGAAGAGATAATAATTACCTTAGAACCTAAAAGCTTGGCGACTGTGGCATTGGAATGATCAAATACCGACCCCACCCCGGCATGCCCTGTACCTTCGATCACCACAAGATCCTGTTTTTTAGAAACTCGGCGAAAAGCATTTTGAATCTGATCCGAAATATTCTTTTTATCCGGCCGGGCGATATATTTTTCCGTAAATCCTTTTTCAACGGCAATCGGGCTCATGTCTTTGAGCCCGGATTTTATTCCACAAACCTCTTCAATAAGGATCGAATCCTCATCAATCTTCAAGCCCTCTTCTTCCAAATAGCGCTGGCCAATGGGCTTAATAAAACCCACTTTGCTAAATTTTTCTTGCAAATTACGAATAATACCTAAAGAAACGGTGGTTTTACCGTCGTTTTGTTTCGTCGCTGCAATAAAAATTTTCCGCATGATTAAAGATATTCTTCAATCTTACGTTTTAATTCCGCCAGACTCACCGCGCCGACTAATTGCCCCATAACTTTTCCGTTTCTAAAAAATATCAAAGTCGGGATTGACATCACCCCATATTCAGTCGCGGTCTTAGAATAACTATCAATATCTATCTTACCAATCTTCATTCTTCCCGCATATTCTTTAGCCAGCTCTTCTAAATGCGGAGCAATCATCTTACAAGGTCCACACCAAGTCGCCCAAAAATCAACTAAAACCGGAAGCGACGATTGCAAGACCTCTTTTTTAAAATCAGCGTCTGTGAAATGAAGAATACTCATCTTTTTTTCCTTTACTTTAAGGGTTAATATTATTGGAGAGGTTGCTATAAATTATCATAAACCTAGAACAATTGCAAGAATAATCCTCTTTATATACCTGGCTTTGCCATTTCGTTATTTTGCGCAGCAATTAGTTGTAATTGTTGCGAATAAAATCCGGCAGTTAAAGCATCTAAAGCGGCAGTTAATTCTTCCAGTTTTAACTGTTTTTCAAACCTTTTAGGCCTATTTTCGATTGCCAGATTATCCAACTCCGACTTTACCCGCAAACGTTCAAAATATAATTTATTTATTTGATCCAAGATATCATCACGCAACTCTACCATCAGCTTCGAGCGAACGTCAATACTCGTTTGAGCATCGTTCCATGTTCATAGCATACCCATAAAGAATTGGCTCTGTAGCGGGGGTCTTTGGAAGGGAATAAAATCCAACTTTGGCGTGTTTCTTATCACTATCAATTATAATCTGTCCGACATAGCTTCTTACAATTTCTTTTCTCTCCGAAGGACTACCTTGTTGTAAAACCATATCAAAGTCTTTAGCATGGCTCAGTATCTCTTTTGCTAATACATCTACGTTAAAGTCAACTTTAGTTACAGATATTCTTTCTTTTTCCGTAGATAATCTTTCATTTTCATCTCTTATCTTATCTAGCTTAGAAATAATTAAATCCTTATGATTTGAGTCTATCAAGTCCAAAAGATTATCGCTCTTCGCTTTATTCTCAATAAGCTTTTTCTCTATATCTATTAAATCTAACTTAGAATCACCTTTCTTTTCGGTTAACCTTTCTTTAATAGCCGATAAGGTATTTTGCAATCTATTAGAATTGAAAAATCTTTCTTTAATTCTAGTTAGCAATAAACTATCTAAATCCTTCGCGGAAACCCTCGATATATTCCTTTCACCTCTTTCTGAACAGCCAGGACAAATGTAGTAAGGGTACTTATTATTACCTGACCTCTGCTGCGTTCCACACATAGACCGCCCACAATACTTACATCTTACAATACCCGTCCAAAGAAAATTTGATGTTGTCGCTCTTCCACTAAAGGATTTATTTGTTATTCTTTGCTGTCTAGCTATCATCGCTTTATTAAATAATTCTTTAGTTATTATCGGCTCAACAGCATTATCAATTACTATCCACTGTTCTTTATCTTTATACCGTTCCGATTTTACATTAGCAACCTTGCCTTTGTATTTTGCCTCGTAGCCCCTTTCGGTCTTTACGATTCTATGGAATTTTGCCTTACTTGATTTATTATAGACCAGGTTTCCCATGTATATCTGATTTAAAAGAATAAAATTTATTGCACATGAGCCCCACTTTTTACCTCTTGGAGAAGGGATATCATCTTGATTGAGCATCCTCGCTATAAGCCTATATCCCATACCTTTATTTGCATAAGCATCAAATATCCTACGAACAACTTTAATTTCTTTAGAATCACCAGGAATAAGTTTTGCATATTCTTCATTAGTAGCTCTACTTTTTTCGCCCCGTTTGCATACCTGAATAATCTTACCGTCTTTATCTATTATCAGTCTATAATAGGCATAAGGATGCCCACTGCTTGATAATCCCTTGAATATACGGCTTAGCTGCCCCCTAATAGCATCTTTAGATTTATCCTTGCTTTCCTGCCTTGCTAACCATTGCTTAGTACCTAAAACAAGGTCATCGGAATCATCACCTCTAAAATTCTCAGAGATATAAATAACTTCAACACCATTTTGTCTAAGTACATGCCGATAATATCCAGCTTCATCAGAATCACCCCTTGAAAATCTTTTAATATCCCAAACTAAGATATAATCAAAATCCCTATGACCATTAGAAGCAACTTCTATCATTTCCTTAAAACCAAACCTACTATTAGTAAAAACACCTGATATGGCATCATCCTTATAAAATCTTTCCAACTTATAACCGTTGCTCTCAGCATACTTCTCAATAGACTTCTGCTGGTCTTCAAGAGACTGCTCTTGCTTATCAGTGGAACGCCTAACGTATCCAACCGCTCTTTTCATCTAGCACCTCTTTGTTTCTTCACTTTCTTAATCTCGGTCTTAGAGATAATATAGAAGCTTCCAACTTTTTCAGCTTTAATAAACCCCCTCCAGATTCTCCTTACTACTTCCTGCCTTGTGCAACCAAGAATCTCCGCTGCCTCTTTTACTGATAGGTAATTGCTCATTATCCTTCCTTTCACTTGATACCTTAATTATACAGTTATCATTTACAGATGTCAAGTGTTTTTGAACATGATAATGCCTTATTAGCAACTCCGCAAAGATATTATCTGCATTCTGAAGCATTTCTTCGTAGTTAAATGGCTGTTCTAATTCAAACTCTTCTATATTTATTTGCTGCTTAACCATCTTTATTTAATCCTAAAGACTCCATAAAGTTTAAATCCTAATTTTACCGCTTC
>CAIVOB010000193.1 GCA_903907475.1 Candidatus Omnitrophota bacterium | reverse complement strand
GTAATATCGGAGATTCAATTTTAACGTTGCCGGTTTTGGATATTTTGCGTCAGAAATATCCCGGCGCTTCGATTACTTGTTTAGTGCCGCCGCGCCCGAAAGAAATTTTTTGCGTGAATCCCAAGATTGACAAAGTAATTATTTTTGATAAACAAACGAAATTAAGGGAGAAAATAAAATTATTTTTTTCTTTAGCGCAGGAGAGATTTGATTTAGTGGTGGATTTGCGCAATAGTTTTTTTGGCGCTTTTTTGCCGGCAAAAAAGCGCAGTTCGCCGTTGCGGATTATTCCATCTAAGATTAAGCATATGCGGGAAAGGCATTTGTTTTGGGCTCAGCTTTTAGATTATCCGACAAAAGATACGTTATTTTCTTCTCTGGTGATTTCACCGCAAGACCGAGGCGCGGTAGAACAAATCTTATGCGCGCATAAAATTGATCAAAGTGAAAAATTAATTATTGTCGCCCCGGGAGCCAGGAGCCCGATCAAGCGTTGGGATAAAAAAAATTATTGCCAGCTTTGTAATCAGTTGCTTAAAGAAGGGGCGGATATTATTTTGGCCGGAGACGAATCGGATAAACCGGTGGGTGATTATCTGCAGCAAAATATTAACGGAAAGATTTTAAATCTTTGCGGCCAAACTTCACTAGCGCAATTGGCGGCTTTATTGAATCGGGCGCAGGTTCTAATTACTAATGATAGCGCGATTATGCATTTAGCCAGTTATCTTGATCGGCCGGTAGTTGCGCTTTTTGGACCGACGGATGAGGCCAAATACGGCCCTTGGTCGAAGAATTCTCTGGTGATTAAAAAAGAGGTATTTTGCCGGCCCTGTAATAAAGCGCAGTGCCGTTTTAAGAACGCGATTTGTTTGACGCAAGTAAAAGTTTCTGCCGTGCTGCAGGCAATAAATTCTTTATTAGAAAATCGGGCGGCCAAAGATAATCCCACTTCGCTATATCGGCGAATTTTAATTGTGCGTACCGATCGCATGGGAGACTTGCTTTTATCTACTCCGGTAGTTTGCGCTTTAAGAAAAGAATATCCCCAGGCTTTTATTTCCATGATGGTAAGTCCGAATACTAAAGATATTGTGGAGGGTAATCCTTATTTGGATGAAGTTTTAGTCTATGACAAAGATTTTCGGCATAAAAATTGGGGGGCAACTTATAAATTTGCGCAGATTTTGCGAAAAAAGAAGTTTGATTTAGCGGTAATTCTACATCCGACTAATCGGGTGCATTTGTTGACTTTTTTAGCCGGGATTCCGGTGCGCTTAGGGTATAATCGCAAATTGGGCTTTCTTTTAAAAATTAAAAAAGAACATCATAAACAAGAAGGCTTGATGCATGAAGCAGAATATAATCTAGAATTATTAAAACTTTTGGGAGTGAGCGGTTTAAGCCGAGATTTATTTATGCCGCTTCGCCCGGAGTCAGAAAAATGGGCAGATAATTTATGGTCTCGAGAGAATATTAAGCTGACGGATAGAATCCTGGCGCTTAATCCTGGAGCCAGTTGCCCTTCGAAAATTTGGCCGGCGGAGCGTTTTAGCCAGGTGGCGCAAAGCTTAGCGCAAAGCCACAATTTAAAGGTTATTTTATTGGCGGGATCCAAAGATTTAGCTTTGGCCAATAAGATTGCCGCTGAGGGGAGAAATAAGTATCAGATCATTAATTTGGCGGGTAAAACGACGCTTAGTCAAATGGCGAGCGTACTTAAACGCTGCACAATGTTAATTTCTAATGATTCCGGCCCGGTGCATATGGCCAGTAGCTTAGGAGTACCGGTAATTTCTATCTTTGGGCGCAATCAGCCTGGGTTAAGCCCTCAGCGTTGGGGACCTTTAGGCAAAAAGGATAAATATTTGCACAAAAATATTGGTTGTGTTCAATGCCTGGCGCATAACTGTCAAAAAGATTTTGCTTGTTTGAAAGCAATTAGTGTGAGCGATGTGCTTCAAGCCGCAGAAGAAATTCTGTCATCAATCTAGCTGATTCAAATTAAACTACTCATTAATAAAAATTTTACTTTCCGGTCCTGCCACTGCGCGTATTTTTTTAAGTTAGCAGGACCTGTCTTGACTTGGTTTTCGCGGTGACGCTTGTTGCGCCACACTGAAAAATTTTGTCTAACGGGTCCTGCCACTGCGGCACCCTACCGTGCTCGCTTATTGCTGCGCGCGGTAGGGGACCCGCCTCCGTGTCACCCGTATAGTAAAAATTTTTCTAACTTGCTTGGTAGCTTATTTGTCTATTAGCGGGTGGCTGGACTTGGATTTGAGCGGGGCGTAAAGGCAAGGAGCGGGCCCCGTTACATCTCCGTAATTCTAATTGTAGAGATGTAACGGGGCGGGCATGGTTCCGTCACTTCTTTGTCAGAGAGCG
>CAIVOB010000192.1 GCA_903907475.1 Candidatus Omnitrophota bacterium | reverse complement strand
GCGCGCTGGGATTTTTTAGAAACTTTGAGTTTTGGGCATTATTTTGATTTTGATTTTTTATTAAGTTATGTTTTAAAATTAAAGATTTTAATTCGCTGGGATAAGATAAAAGCCGCGGATAAGGAAGCCTTGCTTAAACAAATGATTTTAAATTAAATTATGGAAAAAAGAACCGGAAAAATCGTTAAAATTAACGCGAACATGGTCACTGTTCAGACAGCTGGCCAGCTGATTCAAAACGAAGTGGCGTATATTCTTGCTTCGGAGGCGCGTTTTAAAGCGGAAGTGATCCGCATAAAAGGTAATTGCGCTCAGATGCAGGTTTACGAAAGTACGGTTGGATTAAAAGTTGGCCAAGCGGTAGAGTTTAGTGATGAATTACTTTCGGTAGAATTAGGGCCGGGATTATTGGGCCAGATTTTTGATGGTTTGCAAAATCCTTTACCGGCTTTAGCCAAAAAATGCGGTTTTTTTCTTAAGCGCGGTGTTTATTTGGACCCTTTAGAAGATCAAACGCGGTGGGATTTTACTCCTTTGGTGAAAGTGGGAGAAAAGGTTTTAGCGGGCAGTTGGTTAGGTTTTGTTCCGGAGAAGATCTTTAAACATTATATTATGGTGCCCTTTGCTTTGGCGGGAGTTTTTGAAGTTATAAGCATTGCCGCTCCGGGAAAATATAACTTAAAACAACCGATCGCGCAAATTAAAAATTTGGCAGGTAAGATTTACGCGGTATTTTTGCAACAAAGTTGGCCGGTTAAGATTCCTATTAGGGCTTATGCGGAAAAATTAAGGCCGACGGAACCTTTAGTGACAAAAATACGTTTAATTGATTCGCTATTTCCTATTAGCCGCGGAGGAACCTATTGTATTCCCGGGCCGTTTGGCGCGGGTAAAACGGTTTTACAGCAACTTACCAGCAGGCACGCGGAAGTGGATATTGTGATTATTGCCGCTTGCGGGGAACGCGCGGGAGAGGTCGTCGAAACATTAAAAACTTTTCCGGAATTAGTCGATCCGCGCACGAATAAACCTTTAATTGACCGCACAGTAATTATTTGTAATACCAGTTCCATGCCAGTGGCAGCACGTGAATCCAGCGTTTATACCGCCGTGACGATTGCTGAATACTATCGTCAAATGGGTTTAAATGTTTTATTGCTGGCGGATTCTACTTCACGTTGGGCGCAGGCGATGAGGGAGATGTCTGGAAGATTAGAAGAGATTCCCGGAGAAGAAGCTTTCCCGGCTTATTTGGAATCACGGATCGCTTCTTTTTATGAAAGAGCGGGCCTGGTACGTTTACACGGCGGAATAAATGGCTCGCTGACGATTGGCGGTACGGTAAGTCCGGCGGGAGGAAATTTTGAAGAACCGGTGACGCAAGCAACTCTTAAAGTTGTCGGAGCATTTCATGGGCTTTCGCGTGAACGTTCAGATGCCCGGCGCTATCCGGCGATTGATCCTTTGATTAGCTGGAGTAAATATACAAGTTTTCTTGACCTGGCCAAGCAAAAGTTGGGGCATGAGGTTTTAGTCAGAAGCCAGGAAATCTTTCAAATGATGAAAGTCCTTGGTGAAGAAGGGACATCACTTAAAGAGTATATAGAGTATCTGAAAGGTGATTTTTTTGATTTTGTTTATTTACAACAAAATGCTTTTGATTTAATTGATGAAGCGACAACGAAAGAAAGACAAATTTATATTTTTAATTTTATTTATGAAATTTTAATTGCGCAGTTAAATTTAGGGGACAAGGAGCAGGCTTTGAGATTTTTTCAAAAATTAAAACAACTTTTTCGCACTTGGAACGCCCTTGAGTTTAAAGCCGCGGAGTTTAAAAAAATTGAAGCTGAGATAAATTTGCTGGTATCAGAAAAGAATTTTTAGAAAGTAGGTTAAATTGCAAAAAATTTATACTAATATCATTCAAATCGCCGGAGATGTGATTATGGTGGAGGCCAGTGGCGTGGGTTATTCGGATATTGCTCAGATTACCACTCGCCGCGGCGTATCTTTGGCGCAGGTGATTCGGATTGACGAGGAAAAAATATCTCTGCAGGTTTTTGCCGGGAGTCGCGGTATTTCTACCGGTGACCAGGTGCGCTTTCTGGGAATGCCGATGCGCGTTGCTACGGGTGAAAATTTATTAGGCCGGATATTTAACGGCAGCGGCAACCCTTTGGATCATGGCCCGGAATTAACGGAGCATTTAACAGATATTGCCGGACCACCGGTTAATCCGGTAAAAAGAATTATCCCCAATAAAATAATTCGTACCGGTATTCCGATGATTGATGTTTTTAATTCTTTAGTGGAATCTCAAAAATTACCGATTTTTTCCATTGCCGGAGAGCCTTATAATGAACTTTTAGCCCGCATTGCGGTACAGGCTCAGATTGATATTATTATTTTGGGAGGCCTGGGTTTAAAATATGATGATTATTTATTTTTTAAGGAAACATTGGAAAAACACGGAGCATTAAACCGGGCAATAATTTTTATGCATACCGCTGCCGATCCGGTGGTGGAGTGCTTATTGGTTCCCGATATTGCATTGGCGGTGGCCGAAGATTTTGCCTTAAAAGGTAAACGGGTTTTAGTGTTATTAAGCGATATGACTAATTTCGCAGATGCTTTGAAAGAGATTTCTATTACTATGGAACAGGTTCCTTCCAACCGTGGATATCCGGGCGATCTTTATAGCCAATTAGCCAGCCGTTATGAAAAAGCCGTTGACTTTGAAGGCGCCGGTTCAATTACAATTCTTGCGGTGACGACAATGCCCGGCGATGATGTTACGCACCCGGTTCCGGATAATACGGGGTATATTACCGAAGGACAGCTTTATTTAAAAAATGCGGTGATTGAGCCTTTTGGATCGTTGAGTCGTTTAAAACAGCAGGTCAACGGAAAAACCCGGAGTGATCATCGTGCGATCATGGATACGATGATCCAGCTTTTTGCCAGTTATCGTCAAGTGGTGGAAAAGCAAGCGATGGGTTTCCAAATGAGCACTTGGGATAATAAATTGCTTCAATATGGCAGGCTTTTTGAAAAGAAAATGATGTCTTTAGAGGTGAATATCGAGTTAGAAAAAGCATTGGATTTAGGTTGGGAAATTTTAGCGCAATCTTTTACTCCCGAGGAAACTGGTATTAAACGTTCAATAATTGAACAATATTGGCCCCGTTAAAAACAAAATTAAAGAGCCGCTCCCTGCGGTTGCCTTTGGCAACCTGTTTTTAAGCGGGGTTGGCCCCATAAAAAATAATGGCAAAGATTAAGCTCACTAAGGGGGAATTAAAAAGGCAGCGTGATGCCTTAAAGCAGTTTGAGCGTTATTTACCTACTTTGCAACTTAAAAAGCAGCAGCTGCAGTTAGAGATCCTGCAACAAAATCTTATCTTAGAAGAAAAAAAACGCGTTTTGGATCAGAAAAAACAGGCAATTTATCTTTGGGCGGGATTGTTAGCAGATACCCAAATTAATTTAAAATCTTTTTTAAAGGTGGATAAAATCCAGACACGGATTAAAAATATCGCCGGAGTGGATATTGTTTTGTTGGTGGCTTTAGCTTTTAAGTACCAGGAACTGGATTTGTTTAGTACCCCTTTGTGGGCCGACGGTGCGATTATTGCTTTACAGGAAGTGATTATTTTGCAAGAGGAGATCGTTTTACTTAACCAGGGGGTAGTTTTATTGCGTCAGGAGCTGCGCGTTACCTCGCAGCGGGTAAATCTTTTTGAAAAAGTAAAAATTCCCGAAGCTCAAGAAAATATTCGTCAAATTAAAATTTATATCGGAGATCAATTGGCTAATGCCGTGGGCCGAAGCAAGATTGCGAAAAGAAAAATCGAAGCACTTGTATTAGAAGAGGTAGCAGTATGATTGTCCCCATGAAAAAGGCAGTGGTAATTATGCAAGGAAAAGACAGCTTTAATGCTTTAGCTGCCTTGCGGGAATTGGGTATTTTACATCTTGAGTTTGAACGCCCGGTAAAAAGTAAAAATATTAATGATTTATTGGAAGAACTTCAGTTGCTGAATCAGGTTTTAAATATTTTAGCGGAAGTAAGAATTGGGTCAGGAATGGTTTTCGTTGGGGAAGAGTCAGGTAATGTGGAAGTTAATGTGCGGCAGATTATTGATTTGTTTAAACGTAAAACCCAATTGACAGAACACTTGCAGGTTCTTACTGCGCAGATTAAGGATTATGAAATTTGGGGTGATTTTGATCCGCAAGATTTCGTGTCGCTGGCCGAGAAAAATATTTTTGCCGGACTTTTTCAGATACCGGTCGGGCAGCTTAACCGGCTTCCTGAAGATATTGTTGTTAGTAAATTGTCTATCAAGGGAGGGATTGCAAACTGTTTAATTATTAGTCGTAATAAAATTGAAATTGGTTTTAAAGAAATTTCTTTACCTCAGATAGGCCTTTTAAATATGCGTAGGCGTAGAGATGAGGATACTCGGGTAATTAAAGATCTCCAGCGACAACTGTTGGATCAAGTGCGTTATTTAGGTATTTTAAATAAAATTAAGCTTGATTTACAAAAAGATTTAGATTTCCAAGAGGCGCTTTCCGGTATGAGTCAGGCAGAGAGTTTGTCATATATCAGCGGTTATCTTCCTTTTGATAATGTTGAGCGATTAATGTACCGTGCAAAACAAGAGCGGTGGGCTTTGCGTATTAGTGAGCCGCAAGCTGAGGATAATGTTCCGGTGTTGTTGCGTAACCCGAAATGGATAGCAGTAATTAACCCAATATTTAAATTTCTTGAGATACTTCCCGGATATTATGAATTGGATATCAGCCTGCCGTTTCTTATATTTTTTAGTATTTTTTTCGGGATGTTGATTGGCGATGCCGGTTACGGCATAGTATATTTTTTAATTACTTTATTATTGCATCGCAGGGCAATTAAATTAAAAAGAAGTACCCGCAGTTTTTTTCTCTTTTATATCTTAAGTTTTTGCGCTATCATATGGGGGTTGTGCACCGGCACGTTCTTTGGGCATGATTGGGTTATGCAAACCGGGTATAAGCCGTTAATTCCTGCGCTTAATAACGAAAAAACACTCCAAAGGTTATGTTTTCTCATCGGAGCAGTGCATTTGTCGCTTGCGCATATCTGGAGAGCAATACTTAAATTCCCCGCATTAAATATGTTGGCGGATATTGGTTGGACAGCTATTCTGTGGGCCTGTTTTTTTATTGCGCGCGTCCTTATTTTGGGAGATTTATTTCCGCCTTTTGCTAAAATATTACTTATTGCGGGGATTTTTTTGGTGATAATTTTTACTAATCCGCAGAGAAACATCATAAAAGGAATAGGCGAAGGCTTAGGTACTTTGGCTTTGAGTTTTGTGAATAATTTTACTGATGTGGTATCTTATATCCGTCTTTTTGCCGTGGGCTTAGCCGGAGTTGCTATTGCCGATGCTTTTAATGCGATGGCTTTTTCAGCCGGAAATGCGCATATATTTAATTTAATATTAGCGGGGTTTATTATTTTATTAGGCCATAGCTTGGGCGTTATTTTAGGACCGGTTGGGGTATTGGTACATGGAGTCAGGCTTAATGTTTTAGAATTTTCGAGCCATGCAGGTATTTCATGGAGTGGGCAGAATTATAAACCTTTTAAAAAATAAGAGGAGATGATTATGGAAAATAACATGTTGGTACAGTTTAAAGATTTGGGCGCGATTTTAGTGCTGGCGTTTTCCGCGGTAGGTTCTGGCTGGGGAGCGGGAATTGCCGGGATGGCAGCAATTGGTGCTTGGAAGAAAAATTTTGCGCAGAATAAAACAGCATCGTTCATGTTGGTTGTTTTTGTTGCCGCTCCTCTTACGCAGACGGTTTATGGAATGATTATTATGCGTCAGATAATGGCGATCGCCAATAAAGGGCAGTATCTTTGGAGTATCGGGGGTCTTGCTGGCCTGGCGATCGGGCTTTCTGCTTTTTGGCAGGGAAAATGCGCCGCTTGTGCTTGTGATGCTATGGGTGAAACAGATAAAGGTTTTGGCAATTACCTGGTTGTTTTAGGTATGACTGAAACAGTGGCGTTACTGGTTATGGCGTTTACCTTAATGCTTTTGGGTATCGTTGGTGCAGCCTAAAGTTTTAACGAATTCGCAAAGCGTAAAGTATTTTTAATGGGCGGTTGGCGCAATTGGTTAGCGCGCCTGATTTACATTCAGGAGGTTTACTGGTTCAAGTCCAGTACCGCCCACTAGTAATTAAAATTAATAGTAGACTTTAGCCAAAAAACAGGTATATTAAATAATTTGCGGGGGTCGTGGCCTAGTCTGGTTTAT
>CAIVOB010000191.1 GCA_903907475.1 Candidatus Omnitrophota bacterium | reverse complement strand
GCTACGGCCAATTACTTTGTTGGGAAAGGTAAAGTTGAAGAGATTAATGTTATCGCTCAGGAAGAAAATGTCGATGTTATAATATTTAGCCACGATTTAAGCGGCACGCAGCAGCGTAATCTTGAGGATGCTTTTGGTAAAAAAACTATTGATCGCACGCAGTTAATTTTAGATATTTTTAGCCGCCGGGCAAAAAGCCCGGAAGGTAAGATGCAAGTTGAATTAGCGCAGTTGCAATATTTATTGCCGCGGTTATCCGGCAAAGGAATTATGCTCTCCGGATTAGGGGGTGGTATTGGTACACGAGGTCCGGGGGAGACCAAACTTGAGGTTGATCGCAGGCAAATTAGAAGAAAGGTTGATAAACTCAAGGCAGATTTAAAGGCCTTTCGCTCGCATCGCTTAACCACGCGCAAAAGAATGGGGGTTAACAATCTTCCGGTGGTCGTCTTAGTCGGCTACACTAGTGCTGGTAAATCTACGCTTTTAAATCGCCTCACGGAGTCGCATCAAATTACATCTGAAAAATTATTTACGACGTTAGATCCTTTGGCGAAAAGTTTTCAGTTACCTAATGGCCAGAGTATTATTATTTCAGACACCGTAGGTTTCTTGCATGACCTTCCGCACCATCTCATTGAGGCGTTTAAGGCGACGTTGGATGAGGTGAGCGACGCGGATTTATTGATCCATGTTTTAGACCGCCATGATCATCGCTTATATCAACATAATCAAGCGGTTTTAAGTGTTTTAGCGGAATTGAATTTAGCGGATAAACCCATGATTACCGCTTTAAATAAGAGTGATCTTTTAGTAGAAGGCGAGTGGGGGAATGTCGCGGAAAGTGATTTTCCGCAAAGCATTAATCTTTCGGCTAAAACCGGGGAGAATCTAGATAAATTAGTGGCGCAGATTCAGAAATATTTCTCGAATTTGATGCTCAGTTTAGAGGTTATTTTACCTCATAGTCGCATGGATTTGGTGGATTTCTTTTATCGTCAGGCTAAAGTGAAGAAAATCGATTATTTGCAGAAAGGGATTAAAATTAGCTTGGAGATCGCCAAAGATCTTTTTGAGCGGATTAGTAAGGATAAGGATTTGAAGGTGCAGGGTTAATTTTTTTCACTTTACGTTAGCACTCTCCTTATTTAACTGCTAATCTTGTTGACAAAAGCAAAAATTATGCTAATATTACTTTTCGACATCAATTTTTTGTATTTTTAGAGGGGGACGCATGGTGCGCAATGTTGATTATAATTCACGCCGGAAATTAGTTTTAAATTCGGCGATTAATCGTTATATTAATGACGCTCTTCCGGTAGCTTCAGATGATATTGCTCAGGAGTTTGATTTAAGTTCTGCGACGATTAGGAATATTTTTTCCGAACTTGATGAATCCGGGTATTTAAAACATCCTTATACCTCGGGAGGAAGAGTTCCGACGGATCGCGGTTACCGCTATTATGTGGATTTTTTGATTCAGCAGATTGATCTTTTAGATAATCAAAAACAGAAAATTTTAAAAGATTGTAAAAAGAAGATTCGCCGTTTGGATGATGCCTTAGAAAATACTTCCGAGGTGATTTCTGAGCTTACGCATTATGCCGGAATCGTTTCTTTTTTAGAAGAACATGATAAAATATTTTATAAGGGAATTAGCCGGATTTTGGACCAACCGGAGTTTAGGGAGGCGGAAAACATACGTTTATTAGTGAGATTAATGGAGGATAAAAGTCGGTTATTAGAGATAATCAATCGGGATTTTACCGGTAAAGTAAAAGTTTACATTGGAAGCGAGTTGGGATTTCCGGAGATGGAAAATTGTTCGTTGATTGTTTCTACCTATCGGCTTAATGACGAGCCTTCCGGCCGGATTGCGGTACTAGGGCCGATGCGCATGAAATATAATCAGATTATTCCGACTTTAGAGTACGTTTCTGAGGTTTTAACGCAAATTTTAAGTGAAATATAAAATGGACGAAGACAAGAAAGATATTAACGCAGAAAATGTCGTGACACTTAAAGAATCCGAATATCTTGATTTAAAAAACGCTTTTGAGAAATCTAAAGCGAGTCAGGATAATTTGGTACGCGTCCATGCAGATTTTGAAAATTTACGTAAGCGTTTAGAGCGGGAAAAACAAGATTTCTTAAAATTTGCTAATGAGGGGATAATTTTAGAACTTCTAAATATTCTAGATGATTTGGAGAGGACAATAAATTTAGCGGAAAATAAACATGAAGATTTAGATGTTTTTTTAAAAGGCGTAGAGATGATTTTGGCGCACCTCTATGATTTGCTTAAAGAGCATGGAGTTAAGCCAATTGAGGCAGAAGGAAAAATTTTTGATCCGCATTTTCATGAGGCTTTAATGCAAGTGGAAAATAAGGATTTGGCGGATCATACGATTGTGGAGGTTTTACAAAAGGGATATCTAATGTATGAGCGGGTAATTCGCACCGCCAAGGTTAAGGTGTCGAAAAAATAGGAGGGTATCATGGCAAAAGTAATCGGTATTGATTTGGGAACATCTAATTCAGCAGCAGCGGTAATGGAAGGCGGCAGGCCAGTAATTATTCCTTCTGCCGAAGGAGCGGGAGTGGCTTCCGGAAAAGCTTTTCCGTCTTTTGTGGCATTTACTAAGGATGGGCAGCGTTTAGTGGGGGAACCCGCTCGGCGGCAGGCGGCGATTAACGCTGAAGGAACAATTCAGGCGGCAAAAAGAAAGATGGGTACGGATTATAAATTTAAAGTTTATGGAAAAGAATATACTCCGCAGCAGATTTCTTCATTTATTTTGCAGAAAGTGAAGCAGGATGCCGAAGCATATTTAGGGGATAAAGTGGAAGAAGTTGTCATAACTTGTCCGGCGTATTTTGATGATAATCAAAGAACGGCAACTAAAGATGCCGGAGAGATTGCTGGGTTAAAGGTTTTAAGAATTATTAATGAACCAACTGCTGCTTGCCTAGCTTATGGTTTGGAAAAAGCGGGAAAAGAATTAAAAATTTTAGTTTTTGATTTAGGCGGCGGAACTTTAGACGTTACGATTATGGAGATGTGGAAAGAAGGCGGGTTTAAGGTTATGTCCACTAGCGGTGATACGCAATTAGGCGGAACCGATATGGATAACGCTTTAATTGATTATATTGCTAAAGAATTTAAACGTGATACGGGAATTGATTTGAAAAACGACAAAATGGCAATGCAAAGATTACGTGAAGCTGCTGAAAAAGCTAAAGTCGAGCTTTCCAGCACTTTAACGACAGATATTAATCTTCCCTTTATTACCGCTGATTCTTCCGGACCAAAGCATTTAACGATGTCGATTAATCGGGCAAAGCTGGAAGAATTAGTTGCCGGTATTATTGAACGTTGCCGTGGCCCTCTAGAACATGCTTTAAAAGATGCCAAAGCCGCGTTTGAAAAAGAGGGATTTGATTTTTCTGAAAAAGGAGTGGATAAAATTATTATGGTTGGTGGCCCGACGCGGATGCCAATTGTGCAAAAATTTGTCGAGGAGTATACCGGCAAGAAGATTGAACGCGGAGTGGATCCGATGGAGTGCGTGGCGTTAGGTGCTGCAGTCCAGGCGGCAATTATTAAAGGAGATGTCAAGGATGTTTTATTGCTTGATGTTACTCCGCTGTCTTTAGGAATTGAAACATTGGGAGGAGTGAATACGAAATTAATCGAAAGAAACACTACTATTCCGACGCGTAAGTCACAAGTTTTTTCTACCGCGGCTGATAATCAAACCGCGGTTACGATTCGCGTCATCCAAGGTGAACGCGCGATTGCTGATGCTGAAGGCAATGTGGAATTAGGGCGTTTTGATTTAGTGGGTATTCCGCCGGCGCAACGCGGAGTGCCGCAAGTTGAGGTTGCTTTTGATATTGACGCCAATGGGATTGTGCATGTTTCCGCTAAAGATTTAGGCACGGGCAAAGAGCAGTCGATTAAAATTACCGCTCCGCGTAAACTGTCTAAAGAAGAAATTGATAAAATGGTGCGCGATGCGGAAAAATATGCTTCCGATGATTCGAAGAAGAAAGAAGAAGTGGAAACGATTAATCAAGCGGATAATTTGATCTATGCTACGGAAAAATCACTTAAAGATTACGGTGATAAAATTAACCAGACCGAGCGGGCAGATATTGAAGCTAAGATTAATGATTTAAGAGGGGCGATTAAAGATAAAAATGTTGCGCGCGTTAAGACCGGGATGGAAGATTTAACTAAGGTTTCGCATAAACTTGCGGAAGAGATTTATAAGCAAGCAGCCGCGAAACAGCAGCAATCTCAAGGGGGCGGCGCTAATCCGGCTCAAACGCCTGGTGACGATGGGGCACAGGAATCAGATGCTCCCGCGGAAGAACCGAAAAAGCAAGATGAAGTGATTGATGCTGAATTCAAGGAAGAAAAATAAAATTTATGCCTGGTAAACAAGATTACTATGAATTGTTGGGTGTGGCTAAAACTGCTTCCGCGGAAGATATAAAAAGAGCTTATCGGGAGAAGGCTTTAAAATTTCATCCCGATCGTGTGCCTGCGGAACAGAAAAAAGAGGCAGAAGAGAAATTTAAGGGAATATCTGAATCCTACGCGGTGCTTTCTGATACTCAAAAAAGAGATCTTTATGATCGCTATGGGCATTCCGGAATTGATCAGAAATACGCTCAAGAAGATATCTTTAAAGGTGCGGATTTTAGTAGTATTTTTAGAGATATGGGGGGCGGTTCCGGAGGGGGGAGTATCTTTGAGGAGATTTTTGGGGATTTAGGTTTTGATGTTTCCGGTTCCCGGCAAACGCGGTCTCAAGGTTCCCGTCGTCGGGGAAGGGATTTACAAATTGCAATCGATATTACTTTAGAAGAAGCGGCGGAAGGTGTGGAAAAGATTATTACGGTTCCGCGTTATGAAACATGTGTCAGTTGCTCTGGTAGCGGGGCGAAAGCCGGAACGAAAAAATCAACTTGTTCTGCTTGTAAAGGGTCCGGGAGAACGGTGGTTTCCAATGGTTTTTTCCAATTAGCGCAAACTTGTTCCCGTTGTGGAGGCGAAGGAACGGTAATTCAAACTCCTTGTCCTAATTGCCGAGGCGAAGGGAAAGTTAAGGAAATTAAAAAAATTAAAGTTAAGATTCCTGCCGGCGTCGATAATGGTTCGCAATTAAGAGTGCGTGCTGAGGGAGAAGCAGGATCCAGTAGCCGGGGAGATCTATATGTCATTATTGAATTGCGGCCGCATGATATCTTCGAAAGGCATCATAATGATATCTCAACCGCGATTAATATTAGTTTGGCTAAGGCAATTTTAGGCTCAGAGGTGGAGATTCCTTCTTTAGACGGGAAACTGACCATGAAAATACCTGCGGGCACGCAATGCGGTAAGACTTTTCGTCTTAAAGGTAAGGGGATTCCGGATTTGCATACTCGTGATATTGGAGATGAGCTGGTAAAAGTAAATATTGAAATTCCCACTAAGCTTACTAGTCAGCAGCGGCAATTGATTGAAGAGTTCGCTCGTGCTAGCGGCGAGGATTTAAATCTGAAAGAAAGTTTTGGAGATAAGTTTAAAAAAACATTTAGATAAGTAGAAGCAGGAGAAAAGCATGCCGACATATGAATATCAATGTTTAAGTTGTAAGCATAAGTTTGAAGTTTTACAGAGCATCACCTCTAAACTTATTACAAAATGCCCGAAATGCGGTAAAAAAGTTAAAAAACTTATTAGCAGTGCGGGAGGTTTTATTTTTAAGGGTGCTGGTTTTTATGCTACGGATTACAAAAAGCCCACTAAATCTTCAGTTACTGCTTGTCCGAAATCAAAAGAAGGGTGTTCTGGCTGTTCCGGCCATTAAAATTTTAAGGCAGTGCAATTTTTGTTGTATTTGTTTATTTCTGTGTTAAACTTGGAATTCAGTGTTTTTAATTTTTTATTTAGTTTTTCCTAAAATTAAATGACTAAAATTAAAGCTTTTAAAGCGGTAGTTTATAATCGTGAAAAAGTAAAAGATCTTCAAAAAGTGGTTTGTCCGCCATATGATGTGATTTCGCCTTCGGCTCAAACTACCTACCATGAGCGTTCCAGTTATAATTTTCTTAATATACTTCTGGCAAAAGATTTGCCTGGTGATGATAAATATCGTCGCGCAGGATTAATTTTTCGTCAATGGCTTCAGGAAAAGATTCTTTTGCAGGATGAGTCTCCGGCGATTTATTTTTATAGCCAGCAATATATTATTCGGGGTGAGAAAAAAACTCGTTTAGGTTTTATTTCTCTGCTGCGGCTGAGTGATGAAAAAAGTTCTTCGGTTTTCGCGCATGAGAATACTCATACTCTAGCTAAACTTGATCGCTTTAAATTGATTAAACAGGTTAAAGCTAATTTAAGCCCGATTTTTGTTGTCTTTTTAGATCATAAACGGATTATTCAGCGGGTTTTTGAGAAATATCTGGCGCCCAAAGATCTCTTTATCGAAGTAACTGATGATGAAAAGACGGTGCATAAACTTTGGAGAGTAAATAATCCGGAGATTCTAAAGCAAATCGAAGCCAGTGTTTCCGCAGAGAACTTATTTATTGCTGACGGCCACCATCGTTATGAGGTGGCTTGCGCTTATCGTGATCTTTGTCAGGAAAAACTGGGCCCGGAGTTTACCGGAGAAGAAGATTTCAATTATTGTTTATCTTATTTTACTAATACCGACCCCCGGGGGCTTTCAATTTTGCCTATTCACCGGCTTTTAAAACTAGATACTTTATTTGATTTGCCGAGTTTTATTACTCAGGCCAAAGAGTATTTTGATATTGATCAGATTAAGGACAAAGTACGTTTTTTCTTTTTGCTAGAAAAAGCCGGGTGCACGGAACATTTGATTGGTTTGTATAAAGACAAGAAATATTTTCTTTTGCG
>CAIVOB010000190.1 GCA_903907475.1 Candidatus Omnitrophota bacterium | reverse complement strand
TTTAGCAGAAAAAAATATTGTTTCGGGTGATTATTCTTTAGAAGTCGCTTCTCCGGGTTTGGATCGCCCTTTAAAAACGATAAAAGATTATTTACGTTGTTTAAATAAAGAAGCGTTATTTTTTCTTAATGATTTAGTGGGGGGAAAATCTCAATGGCAGGGTTATATTAAGAAAGTAGCCAAAGAGGTAGTCGTGATTGACGCAACAGGAATAAGCTTGTCTTTACCTTTAGAAAAAATAAGTCAGGCAAAATTGGTAATTTAGTGAAATATTTTTTTTAAAAAAAGTAACAATTTATTAGTTGTTTTTTAAAGGAGAAATTAAAAATGAGTAAGGAGCTTTTAGCGATTATTGAACAGATTGAAAGAGAAAAAGGCATTAAGAAAGAAGTGATGTTAGAAGCGGTGGAGAGCGCGATGCTCAGCGCCGCTAAAAGGGTGATTGATTTAAAGCCTGATGAAGAGTTTAAGATGGAGATTGACCGGGTCAGCGGGGAGATTCGTGCTTTTCGCAATAATGAAAAAGTAACGAATATTGATTTTGGCCGGATTGCTGCTTCTACCGCGCGGCAGGTAATTATTCAGAAGATGCGTGAAGCGGAAAAAGATGTCGTTTTCGCTGAATTTCAAAGCCGCGTGGGTGAAATTGTGAGCGGTACGGTTTATCGCTTTGAAAAAGGGAATGTGATTGTTGATTTGTTGGGTAAAGCAGAGGGGGTTTTGCTTAAGCGCGAACAATCGCCGAAAGAAGAGTTTAAACAGGGCCAACGCATTCGGGCGTATGTGGTTGAGGTTAAAAAAGACACTAAAGGCCCGCAGATTATTTTGTCCCGCGCGCATCCGAATTTAGTAAAAGAATTATTTGAGTTGGAGGTGCCGGAAATTTATGAGGGGATTGTTGAAATTAAAGCTATCTCGCGTCAGGCCGGGGAACGGACAAAGATCTCAGTATGCTCTAAAAATGATAAAGTTGATTCTGTGGGTGCTTGTGTGGGAATGCGGGGCAATCGGGTAAGAAATATCGTTAATGAATTGCAAGGTGAAAAAATTGATATTGTGCGTTTTAATGATGACGTGCGCGAATATATTAAAGCCGCGCTTTCTCCGGCTAAGGTCGCGGAGATTAAATTAGACCGCGATAAAATGAAAGCGGAAGTAATCGTTGATGATGATCAATTATCTTTAAGTATCGGTAAACACGGCCAGAATGTGCGTTTGGCTTCGCGTTTGGTAGGTTGGGAATTGGATATCCGCACGAAAAGCATGATTGCTTCCGAAGCTTTAGGCGGGGAAAATAAAGTAAAGAGCGCTATTTTAGAGGAGGCAGCAACCCAGCAGGTTCCGGAAGTTAAGGAGAAAAAAGCTAAGAAGTCCGTGAAGAAAGAACCGAAATTAGCGGTAGTTTCTTTAAATGATCTTGCGGGTTTGAGCGATAAAATTATCGCGAGTTTAAAGGAGGCAAAAATAAAGAGTGTGGAAGATATCATTAAGCTTAAAGTTGAAGGATTAATTAAGATTAAGGGGATTGGAGAAAAGAAAGCGGAAAAAATTTTAGCAGAAGCAAAGAAGCTAGTGTAAGCTTTTTAAGCTAAGGGAGCGATGATGCCCAAGACAAAAAAAGAAAAAATAAAAATTAAAAAAGTCGTGAAAACTAAAATCAAGCTCGAGCCGAAAGTTAAAAAAGTTGCGGCTAAGCAAGCGATTTTAAAATCAAAAGTTGTTAAAGTTAAAACTACGGTTAAAAAGTTAAAAGCAAAACCCGTTGTCACGCTTAAATCGGATTTAAAGCCCGCGCTTAAGCCTGAACTTAATAAATCTAAATTGGAACCTAAATTCGAATCCAAGTTAGAGATTAAAACGGCATTAAAATCGGTTTTAAAAGCTGAGCTTAAAGTAGAAATTAAGCCGGAGGTTAAATCCGTTCTTAAGCCTGAAATTAAGCCGGGAATTAAATCTGGAGCCTTGGTGCTTGAAGCAAAAGTAGAACCTGCGGTTGAACCCAAAAGTGTTCTTCCGACCAAAGAGATTGAATTGGAACTTCCGATTACGGTTAAAAATTTAGCGATAAAATTACAAGAGAAATCATCGATTTTGATTAAGCAACTTATGGCCTGGAAAGTGATGGCCGGAATTAATCAAGTATTAGAGGAAGAGATTGTCAGTAAAATATGTTTAAAATATGGTTGTGTGATCAAAAAATCTTTAAATGCCGAAGAGATAGCTTTAGAGCAATATCAAGCCAGCGATGCGGCGGGAGAACTTAAGAAACGCAGCCCGATTGTTACTTTTATGGGGCATGTTGATCATGGTAAGACGTCACTTCTAGATGCAATTCGAAAGACAAAAATTGCTGATAAAGAGCATGGTGGAATTACGCAGCACATTGGTGCTTATCGGGTCAGTTTGCCGGCAGGAGAGATTACTTTTTTAGATACTCCGGGCCATGAAGCTTTTACGGCGATGCGCGCGCGGGGAGCGAGGATTACTGATATTGTGGTTTTGGTGGTTGCTGCTGATGATGGAATTATGCCGCAGACTCAAGAGGCGATTAATCACGCGCGGGCGGCCGGAGTAGCGATTATTGTGGCGATTAATAAAATTGATAAGGGGCAGGCAAATATTGATACGGTGAAAAAGCAATTGGCACAGGTGGATCTGGCTCCTGAAGACTGGGGCGGTAAAACTATTACCGTTTTGGTTTCAGCTAAAACTGGCGAAGGAATCGATCAACTATTAGAGATGATTCTTTTGCAAGCTGAAATAATGGAATTGAAAGCTAATCCTAATCGTTTAGCTTATGGAGTAGTGGTGGAAGCAAGTATGGCTAAAGGCCGAGGGCCGGTGGCGACGCTGCTTGTACAAAATGGTACTTTGCATTTAAATCAGAATATTGTCGTGGGTAATTTTTACGGGAAAATTCGTGCGATGCTTAATGATCGGGCTCAGGCGGTAATCTCGGTGGGGCCGGCCACTCCGGTAGAGGTGTTAGGAATTAGCGGGGTGCCTCAGGTCGGTGAGCAATTCTTTGTCATTGCTGATGAAAAAGAGGCTAAGAGCCTCGTGCAGGGGCGCGTAGAAAAAGAAAAACAACAGCAAATTAAAACGGTGAAAAGAGTCAGTCTGGAAGATTTACATGCGCAGATTGCCGAAGGCAAGATTAAGGAATTAAAATTAATTATTAAGTCCGATGTTCAAGGGTCTTTAGAAGCAATTAAGGATACTTTGGAAAAATTAAATGTTTCGGAAATTAAGGTAAGCGTGATTCATTCCGGAGTGGGTAATATTAACGCTTCAGATGTAATTTTAGCGCTGGCTTCCGATGCGCTACTTTTAGGGTTTAACGTCGGAGCTGATGAGCCGGCGAAAGATTTAATTTCTAAAGAAGGAGTGGAATTCAAAGTTTATAATATTATTTATGAGTTAGCCAATGATATTAAAGCGGCAGTAGAAGGAATGCTGGAGCCTAAATTAAAAAAAGTTTTCTTAGGCCGGGCGGAAGTGCGCAAAATGTTTAAATTATCGCATTCCGGGATTATCGCCGGCTGTTTTGTTACTAAGGGTAAAATTAACCGTCAGTGTATGGTCACTTTAGTACGTAACGGTCAAGTTACTTTTGAGGGAAAATTGGGAAGTTTGAAAAGATTTAAAGATGATGTGCGCGAGGTCGGCGAAGGATTCGAATGCGGCATCGCGATTAGCGGGTTTAATCAGTTGGCGGAAGGCGATATTATTGAAGCTTACGACATCGAAAAAATCGCGCGCAAACTATGAAAAAAACTATTCTTAGTGGAATGCGCCCTACGGGAAAATTACACCTGGGCCATTTAATGGGGGCATTAGCCAATTGGACAAAACTGCAAAAGGATTACCGTTGTTTTTTTATGATTGCTGATTGGCACGCTTTAATGTCAGAATATGAAAATGCCCAGGATATTAAAGCGAACATTTTAGATAATCTTTTGGACTGGTTAGCTTGCGGGATCGATCCAGAACAGGCGACGATTTTTATTCAGTCTGAAGTTCCGGAACATTTAGAACTATATTTCATACTTTCTTTAATCACGCCTTTGGGTTTATTAGAGCGTTGTCCGACTTATAAAGAGCAATTACGACAAGTAACGAATCGAGATTTAAAGACTTATGCTTTTTTAGGTTATCCGGTTCTCCAAGCGGCTGATATTTTGCTTTATAAGGCGCAAGCCGTTCCGGTGGGTGAGGATCAGCTGCCGCATTTAGAGTTGACGCGCCAGATTGTGCGGAAATTTAACACTCTTTTTAAAACCAATTGTTTTCCCGAACCGCAGGCTTTGCTGACTCCTAGTCCGCGCCTTTTGGGTTTAGATAATCGCAAGATGAGTAAAAGTTATAATAATTATATCGGTTTAGCGGAAGATCCCGAGAGTATTGCTAAAAAAATTCAAAGCATGATTACAGATCCTAAGCGTATTCGGCTTAACGATGCCGGAGATCCGGATAAATGTAATGTTTTTAATTATTACGCTTTATTTTTTCCGCAGTTGGAAAAGGAAGTTGGTAATCGTTGCCGGCAGGCTCAAATTGGTTGTACGGCGTGTAAACAAGAATTAGCGGCTAAAATTATCGTATTATTAGCGCCAATCCAAGAGAAGCGTAGATTTTGGGAGCAAGATCTTAATGCGGTGCTTGAGATTTTAGTTCAAGGGCGGATCCGGGCGACGAGTGTGGCCCAAGAGACTATTCGGGAAGTTAAAAGTTTATTGAAGATCTAATTATGGATTATAAAATTCGTTTAGAAATGTTTGAGGGGCCTTTAGATCTTTTGTTATATTTGGTAAAAAAAGATCATTTGAATATTTACGATATTCCGATTGCCAGAATTACCCAACAATATACCGAGTATATTAATTTTATGCAGCTTTTGGATTTAAATATTGCCGGTGAATTTTTGGTAATGGCGGCGACCTTAATGCAAATTAAATCTAAAATGTTGCTTCCGGCCGAAGAGTTGGAGCTTGAGGAGCAAGTTGATCCGCGCGCGGAATTGGTCAAACGTCTATTGGAGTATGAAAATTTTAAAAAGATTGCCGAAAACTTAAGGGAGCGTGAGATTTCTCAGCAGGACGTTTTTAAGCGTCCAAAAAATGATTTGGGAACGGAAATTAAAGCTCAAGGAAAACAAGAGGCTTATTTTGAAGCGAGTATTTTTGATCTCATTAATGCTTTTTCGCAAGCGCTTAAAGATATTCCGAAAGAAGTTTTTTATGAAGTAATTAAGGATCAATTTACCGTTGAACAGAAGGTCCATGATATTTTACATCTTTTGTTGGTAGAGACAGAAGTGCGGCTTTCGGAACTTTTTATTAAATCGAAAAGTAAATTGGAAATTGTGGTAATTTTTTTGGCGATTTTAGAGTTGGCGAAAATGAAAGAAATTGTCGCCCGGCAAAGCGCGGAATTTCAAGAGATCACAATTTTAAGAAATACAGCCAATATTATTCCCTATGAGCGAAGAGACCCGACGCACCCTGCTTAAAGCTGGCCCGATTCTTAGCGCGGCCAAAGAATCCGAAGAGGATGTCGTTTTAAATATCTCCTTACGGCCGAAGAAGTTTCTGGAGTTTGTCGGCCATCAGGATATTGTCGCCAATTTAAAAATAGCCATCCAAGCTGCTAAACAAAGAAAAGAGCCCTTGGAGCATGTACTTTTAAGCGGCCCTCCGGGATTGGGTAAAACTTCGCTGGCGCATATTATTGCCCATGAAATGGAAGCTAAGATTACCGCTACTAGTGGCCCGGCGATTGAACGGGCCGGAGACCTTATTGGAATTCTGACTAACTTAGAAAGCGGAGATATTCTTTTTATTGATGAAATTCACCGCATGTCTAAAGTGGTGGAAGAATTTTTATACCCGGCAATGGAAAGTTTCCAGATTGATTTTGTAATTGATAAGGGGCCGTATGCCAAAACGATTAAATTTAATTTAAAGCCTTTTACGCTTATCGGAGCAACCACGCGCTCGGGTTTATTGGCCGCTCCGCTTAGGGGAAGATTTGGAATATTTTATAGTTTAGATTTTTATGAAATTCAGGATTTAGCAAAGATTATTAAAAATTCAGCGCAGCTTTTAACCTTACAAATCGATCAGGAAGCAGCTTTAGAGATTGCACGCCGTTCCAGGGGGACACCGCGCATTGCTAATCGGCTTCTGCGGCGGGTCAGAGACTACGCTCAGGTTTTGAAAATTCAACAGGTTGACGTTTTAGCGGCGGCAAAAATCTTAAATGAATTAGGTATTGATGAAGCGGGTTTTGATGACTTGGACCGCAAGGTTTTAAAATTAATTTTAGAAGCTTTTGGCGGCGGTCCGGTGGGGATTGAATCGTTAGCGGCCAGTCTTAATGAAGAGGTTGATACGATTGCTGATACGGTGGAACCGTATCTTTTAAAAGCCGGATATCTTAAGCGTACTTCTCGAGGGAGGTTAGTGACGCAGAAGGCTTTCGAACATTTTGGTTTAAAATTTAATCAAGAGCAACAAGGGGAGATTTTTTAGTCAGGTTTATTCATGAATATCTTGTTGCATATTTGTTGCGGCCCGTGTTTAATTTATCCTTGGGAGCAAATTAAAGCCCAAGGGTTTTCGATTGAAGGTTTTTTTTATAATCCGAATCTTGATTCGCAGGAAGAGTTTACGCGGCGTAAAATGGCGCTGGAAATTTTGAATCAAGATTATAAGATTAATTTGGAATTTCCGCAGTTTGAGCCGAAAGAATTCTTGGAAATTGCTGCTCCCCAAACACTGGCTCCGGAACGTTGTGTTGCTTGTTGGTCCTTGCGCTTAAGGCGTACCGCGCAAGAAGCAAAAAAACGTGGTTATAAGTTTTTTAGTACAACTTTATTAGTGAGCCCGTTTCAAAAGCATGAATTATTAAAAGCCACCGGCTTGCAGATCGCCAAGGAAACAGGTTTAGATTTTTATTATGAGGATTTTCGCGTTGGTTACATCAAAGCAACACAGGAAGCAAAAAACAGGGGCCTTTATCGGCAAAAGTATTGCGGTTGCCGTTATTCTTTAATTGAGTCGGGGAAAGATAAAGAAAAATGAAATTTTATTTTAAATTATTTTTATGTTTTATATTTAGTTTGCAATTGGGTTACGCCCAGGATCTTGAGCCCGTAACGAAAGTTAAGCCGCATCGCGGGGTTTGGGTCTCGGTCTATTCGGCAAAGCAGGTGCTTTATGACCGCGAGGGGGTTAAAAGGTTAATCACTCAATGCCAAAGGGCTAAAATCGATCAAATTTATTTACAGTTTTTTCAATCCGGTAACGCTTATTATGATTCGCGGATTTGCGACCGCACTAAATATAATGAAATTATTAAATCCGCCGGAGTTGACACTCTGGACCTGCTATTGCGTGAAGCGCAAGAGAACGGAATCGCTGTTTTTGCCTGGGTTAATGTTTTAAGTTTAGGTAAGAATGATAAAGCGGATATCTTAAATAAATACGGTAATTCTATTCTTACGCGCGATCAGTATGGCAGGCCGGCTAAGATTGATACCGCCACAGAAAGCGATAAATATTATTTAAGGGAAAATCAAATATTTTTAGAGCCGGGAGACCCTCGGACGACGGAGTATATTCTCAACGTGATTAATGAGATTATCAATCGTTATCCTTTAATTAGCGGAGTGCATTTGGATTATATTCGTTATCCATCGCCAGTGCCTTTTATTCCTGGTTCACGTTTTAATAAATTTGGGCTTACTTATGGTTATGGGCCCAGAAATGTCGAACGCTTTAAAGAAAAGACCGGTTTAAATGTTTTGGATATTTTAAATAATGAGGATGAATATTTGGTTTGGGACAATTGGAAGCGCCAGCAGGTTACGGATTTAGTGCGCAAGATTTCAAGTTTAGTGAAATTAAAGTCGGCGGATTTATTAGTTTCTTGCGCGGTCATTCCACTTGTCGAGCGTGCTTACAGCAATGCTTTTCAGGATTGGTCGGCGTGGCTAGAGGAGGGAATCGTTAATTATGTAGTTTTAATGTCATATTCTAAGGATAATCAATTTGTTAAAGAGATTGTTAAATCAAGTATTGGGCACCGCGCAAGCGGACAGATTTATATTGGCCTGGGATTATTTTTAATGAAAAATAATCTGGATTTATTTTTTAATCAGTATCGCCTGGTTTCTGATCTGGATCCCGATGGCGTGGTATTTTTTTCAATTGATGATTTAAGCGAGCAAGTCATTGGCTACCTGAACTAATCTAACTTATTCCCTAATTTAATCTATGCTCAAACTTACTGATTTTGTTTATCCGTTACCCAAAGAGTTAATCGCGCAGTATCCTTTAGAAAATAGAGAAAGTGCTCGTTTTTTGATTGTTGAGCGTCAAAGCGGGAAAATAAGCCATGTTGTTTTTAAAGATCTTCCGGATTTTCTAAAAAAGAATGATTTATTAGTGCTTAATGATACTAAGGTTTTGCATTGCCGTTTAATCGGCCATAAAACTACCGGCGGTAAAGTAGAAATTTTATTAACTCAACGCCTTAATGGAGAAACTTTCGCTTGTCTGGTGCAGCCGAGCCGGATTAAAGTGGGCGAAAAGATTATTTTTGCCGAAGGTAAAATTCACGGGTATTTAAGCAATCGCGGGCAGATTACTTTTAAACATCACGATGCCGATGAGATCTATAATTACGGAATTATACCTTTGCCGCCTTATATTAAGCGGGAGCCTGAAGATTTGGATAAGGTTTATTATCAGACGGTTTATGCCAAGCATGACGGAGCTTTAGCTTCGCCGACCGCAGGTTTGCATTTTACTCCAGAGTTGCTTGGTAAAATTCAAACCCAGGGAGTTAATTTAGCGTTTGTGACTTTGCATGTCGGCTTGGGAACGTTTCGTCCGGTAAAATGTGAAGATATTTTAGAACACCAGATGGAACCGGAGTATTTTTCTGTTCACCCTGCTGCGGTTAAAGCCTTGGAAGAGGCGCAAGCAAATTCCGGCCGTATTATCGCGGTCGGGACAACTGCTTTAAGGGCGCTAGAAAGTTACGCTTTGGGGAATAAAGAAGGTAACACGAATTTATTTATTTATCCGGGGTTTAAATTCAAAATTGTAGATTGCCTGCTTACTAATTTTCATCTTCCGGCGACAACGCTTTTTATGTTGGTTTGCGCATTTGGGGGAAGAGAGTTAATGCACCGAGTTTATCAGGAAGCCGTGGAGAAAAAATATCGTTTTTATAGTTATGG
>CAIVOB010000189.1 GCA_903907475.1 Candidatus Omnitrophota bacterium | reverse complement strand
ATCGGGAATACGTCTACTGATCCAGTGGTGATGCGGCAACAGTTTGAATATAACCAAGCGGTGAGCAGAAACACGACTAATGTTTTAGAGGGTTCTGGTACAACTGCTACGGTTAGCGCGGGTGGCACGGAAGAACGTGTTTCGACTAATAATACTTCACAGGCGACAAATGATTATCGAGGATATACTTATAAAGACAATACACCGGTACAGCAGTAAATTTTGGATAAGAGGAGGATCGCGATGAATAAATTTCTTAAAAAAGGACAAAGTACTTTAGAGTATGCCGTAGTGATTGCGGTCGTAATTGCTGGGTTATTGGCGCTGCAGCATTATATGAATCGTGGCGTCCAGGGTAAATTGCGCCAATCAGCGGATGATATTGGTGAGCAGTATTCTGTGGGTCACTCTACTCGGAATACCTCGATCACTTACGATCAGAATGTCAGCCGGGATGGTTTTGGTGTTAATACTGATGGCGCAACTGCGGCGCAAGGCGTTTCTTGGTCACAGGTAGTGACATCCGGGACAGTACATCAGACAGCGACTGCTAATATTAATACGAATTTGAATAATGAAAGTTTATTTAGCCAGTAAATTATTTGCAAGGAGGGATACGATGTTTAAATTAAATAAAAAAGGACAAAATACCGCGGAGTACGCGCTGGTGATTGGCCTGGTGGTAGCTGCGGCGATGGCAATGCAGACCTATGTTTCGCGCTCTTTACAAAGTGGGGTAAAGTTTACGGCGAATAAATTAGTCGCGGAGAACGATCAGTATGAGCCTTATTATTTGCGTACTTCTAATACCACGACCACTGGTTCGCATACGGATACTGAGACTGTCGCGACTGGTGGTGGTGTGACGAGTATTAAAGGAACCGCACAAACTGTGCGCGAAGGAAATGAAACGATTACGGATGTTTTAGGGAACGATAATTTAGATCAATAATTTTTTGAGGAGGTTAGAGATGAAAAAGTTAAATCGTAAGGCTCAGAGTACTTTAGAATATGCTATTCTGATTGCCTGTGTCGTGGGCGCGCTGCTCGCAATGCAGATTTATCTTAAACGTGCTTATGAAGGTAAAGTATCTTCATCGGTGGATCAAGTGGGTAATCAGTTTGATTCGTTGCATACCACTTCTACTAGCATTAGTGCTAGAACCGGGACGGTCGTGCAAACTGTAAATAACGCGGTGAAAAATACGGTCACTGATATGACCGAATCGCGTTCTGCGAGCGAGGCAGTGGACTCACTTAATGTTATGTCCAATTAAGGAGTCTTTTTTAATGAAGAATAAATCTTTTCAGGCCCAATCAATGACGGAGTATGTAGTTTTATTAGGCCTCATTGTTACTGTTTTCATGGGTTTGCAGATTTTTGTCCAGCGTACTTTACAAGGAAATGTGAAGCGTTCCGCGGATGTTTTAGGATTACAGGAAGACTGGCAGCAAACTGATTGGCGTAAAGGTGGTTCTTCTCAGATGTCTTTGGCGACGACTACTCCTTTAGCGCCGGAACGGGCCATTAAAACCGTGAGCTTAGGTGGCGCTTTACATGTTGAGAAAAGTCAGTCAAATATAACTACGGGGGAAACTACGGCAGAAGCGGTAAGCGAGGGATTTTAAAATGAAAAATAGAGGCCAATCTGTACTGGAGGTCGCGGTGCTCACGGTAATTGTCGTGGCCGCCTTGATTGCGGTACAGATTTATATTAAACGCAGTTTTCAAGGCCGGTATCGGGATTTAGCCGATAGTGTTGGCGAGCAGTATGATCCTTTGAGAACATCTTCGACGCGCACTAATATCACGGAAACGACGAGCACAGCATACAATAACCGTCCGGGAGCAAGAGGCTTTGGTTCTCTCTTGGGATTTGGTTTGATACCGACTTACGCCATCAGAGCCTCTGAAAGTAAACAAACATACACGACGACAAATACAACGAGTGAGGATTACAATGTTGGGGATTACCCTGTTCCGCCGGTACAATAATCAGCTTGGACAAGGGCTGGTAGAATTGGCGATTTTAGGGTCAATTCTGATAATGGTGATTGGTTTTTTGTTTATGTTAGGAATTAATTATAACCGTTATCAGGATTTAAATATGCGTACTGCCCGTAATGCTCGGGCAATGGCGTATAGTCCTCTTTATCGTGATCATCAACGGCAAATTAATTTAACGATGGTGGAAGATAAACCGGTGATGGATTTTTCTAGTTCGAGTTTACAACCGACGTATTCTCCTTATGTCGCGGGAGCTTCGGATGTTTGGAGTGATCAAATTTATTATGATTATGACCCGAGCCGGGATAATTGGACGGATATCATGAATTCGGTTCTAGACTTGCCAAGTCAAAATTTTGTGGTGAATGGGAATTTTATTGATCTGCAAACCGGAAGTTACCGCGATAAGTATTCTTTTGTCGCGGCAATTAATGCGCGTAAAAAAAGAGATATCAGCCTGACGGATCCCGGTAGCAATAGCAAGTGTATAGTTGATATTACCCGTAGCCCCACGGCAAGTTGGTGTTGGGAAAATGTTGATGTGGGCGATCTGGAACAAGGAGACGCGGTGGATTTTTTCCCTTATGATGGTAAGGAAGAATTAGTTTTAAGAAAAATAGACCCTAGCGATACGCTTTTTGGGGAGTTTTTAGCTAAACTTGGATTGAATTTAGGAAATCTTGGCGGGAAGTATTTTTTAGTTCTTAATTATCAAAAATCGGCGATTGATGGTACAATAAACAGTAAAGATTATTTTTTACATAACAAGGAAACTCAAGGGTTAAAGCCGGAATTGGAAACTGTTACCGGGGGAAATTCTCCGCAAAGAGAAGAATTTGTGCAGCGGGAAACTCCGACAGAGACAAGCAGTACTTGGAAGACGAATATTGATCAAGAGGTGACGCACCATTTTGATTTGAATCCGAATATCGGTGTCGCGGAGTTGGCGACCGCGGAAATAAGTACAGCGGCGATCGGCGCTCCGGCGACTTTCCTTGGCTCGGGGGCAGTGGCTGTTCCGCAGCAATCATTTTGGACGGGTGATGAAACCGGAGAAACCGGGAAAATTAAAAAGGAGTTTCAGTCTAATGGAAATTACAGCTGGACAACTCCTAAATAAGCGCTTAGCTCAAACGGCAATTGAATTCGTTTTGGGAGTGGTGGTGCTTTTTATTTTTTTTGTCGGGGCATTGAAAGCGTTTGTTTGGGTTAATAAGACGATGGTGGAACGACAAGAAAATTATGAGGCACTACGTACTCTCGCCGGGAATAATGAGGTTATGCGCTCTGACTGGGTCAAGGATGAGGATACTAATTATGCTCTTGGGCATGAAATTGTCAAAGAGGTTGTGGTGAATCATTTTTATAACGCGAATTCCGGGCTTTTGGGCGATGGTTTAAAAGCCTTTAATTTGATTGATCCGCGGACTAAAATTAATTCATATAAACCGTTAGATATTTTTCATGAGGAGGATAATTAATGCTGAGAAGATTAGGCTCTTATAAGAGAAATGGTCAAATTCTTTCATTATTTATCGTTATCCTAGCGGTGATTTTAATTTTGGCTGCGATTACGATGCTCATCGGTAACCGGGTGATGACTCGCACCTCCGTGGCGAATGTCGCGGACCAATCAGCGTTGATGTTGGCTTCACATCTGGGAAGTTATGGCAATTTACTTTCGGAAAAATATTTAGACGGCGGAACGAAAGTTTGCAATTTTAGCTGGAGCACACTTGGTAAGTTGGTGGTGGGGATTATTTTGGTGGCGCTGGCGATTGTTTTGGCGGCTTATTCTATCGGTTGGAGCCTTTATCTAATACCTGCGGCGATTACGCTTATTGCTGGGGTAATGTCAATTGTCGCTCCTCCGATCGCCGATAAACAGATTAGTACCGGAATTACCCGCTCTTTTAAAAAGATGGCCGCGAAAATGCGCTTTCAGCAAACGGTGGTTTATTCCGCTTTAAGTAAGCTCGTGGATGATCCGGTGCAAGTGGTTGATATCTACGATTTTGATGAAGATGGGTTAGTTACGGATACGATTCCGCGTTTTACTTTTAAATACACTCTTTGGGCAAAAGGACAGGCTGAGGATATTGATACTAAACTTTCGGATTTTTTAAAGGGTATTAAATTGAGTGATCTACCTTTTGCGGGAGATACGCTTGAAGCTTTAACGAACGCCGCGGGTGTTTATTTTAATTCCGTGCGGGATACATTTATTGCCGCCGCTAAGGGGGCGCATAATTTAAGTATTTTAAGCAAAGTTATTTTGGCGCTGCCTACACAGGTGGTGAAAGATATTTTTGATATGGATTCTCCGGATAAAAAGATTGACTTCACGCGCGTGGGAAATATCGTTAAAAATTATATTGGTTGTTTTGGGGCGTTTGGAATATCTTATGATCCTGGTGATACGACTGACCCTCCGAGCCCTCATTGGAACAAAGGGAGTTTTGATTTTGCTAAAATGCAGGATTTTGTGCACTGTCTTACCGGTGTTTATAGCGCTTATCTTCCGACTTGGATTAGAGGTGGTTATGATATAAAAGATCCGCCGGATTGTGATAATGTGAGCGGAGATTGCGCGATTTGCGCCTGTGGAGTATGTAAGAGCTTCAAAGATATTGTGCATGCCCTTCCAAAATGTGCCGAATGTTCAGATGTGGGATTAAGTCATTATTATAATGATCGTTTTGATCGTATAATTTATAATATTGGCCAATTCAATGAATTATCGACCGCTTTGGCGGCTGCTTTTAAAGATAAGGATTTGACGACGATTTTTGGTTCGATGGATATTTGGTTGCCCTGGTTTTATAGCCCCTCGGGAGAAGATGGCAAACCCGCTCCGAGCGATGGAGATTTCTATTCTTTATTTTATTGGGATATTAAAAGTATTAACGATGTACTTTGTGTTTTACCGGTCGTGGCGGCTTCAGAATTGCTTATGGGTAATCCAGCAAATGCTACGGCAATTGGAGTGTTATGGGGGCAAATGGCGGTTTATGATGGAGTATTATTTACCGTATCACAGATAATTAAGACCTTTGCTTTAACATTTGGGAAATATTTAAGTATGTTAGGCCCGGATTCTTATACTTGGATTGATAGCCGCGGAAGGCATACGATTAATGTTGTCATCTCAGATTTTAAGGTGCCTTATATTAAAGCTTATGGAAAGAATTCGTCTACCGAAGCAATATTAGTAGATTCACTTGTCGCGCTTCCGATAGATTCTTTTGTTACTTTGACTAAATGCGTGGAGCTTAAAGATTATAAAGGTAAAGTGTACGTGGGAATTAGTCGCCGCGATGAACCGGTCAAGGATACGGCGGAGTTAACTTCGACTTTTTGGCAGGAGCTTCTGGATCCTAATAAAGGAGGAGGAGCAGCTTTTCATAATTGGTTTGAGGGTTATTGGGATTGTTTGACTGATGCGGGGTGCCCCAAGACGGGAGAAGTTTATTTTGGTGATCCGACGGGCGGCCGATTGTTGGAAGGAAAATTCGGTCAAAATCTCACCTCTGCGATTGCCGGAGCCTGTTATTCTTATAAGGTGAAGAAGATTGGGCTCAAATATACTGACGCCGAATATGGCGGCTGGCAGAAGCTTTTAGACTGGTGGAATGAGACTGATTTAGATAAAGCTTGTGGATGGAGTTCCGATGCTTGCGAAGATTAGATTAAATTTAAAAAATCGCGCGGTTTCTACGATCGAGTATTCTTTTTTAATTATTTTGATCGCGACCGTATTAATTGTAATGTTGGTTTATTTTACGCGCGCTTTTCAAGGTAAATGGAAGCAGTCCGCGGATAGTTTGGGATATGGTTTACAGTATGAACCAGGAGTGACAAAAATTAATACCGCAGCTCCCGGGCCGCTTATTCGATAAGGAGGAATTGAGGATGTTAGTATTGAAATTAGTGATTTTTCTTTGTGTTTTTGGCGCGGCGTTAGTAGTAGCCTATTATTATTCACCGGTGGGCCTAGAGATCTTCGGCCGGGCAGAAGAAAAAAAATTGGGGAAGATGAAGGACTCTTTAGAAAAGATGTTTTTATCAATTCCCCGGCAGAAGTTAGCATTATTAGGTTCTTTAAGTTTTATTGTTTGTGGAGTATTAGGTTTGGTGCTTTTTCGTAATACGATCGGTTTAATTGTTGGTTGTGTTTTGGGGATGTTCTTGCCCAGTCTGGCGGTAAAATTTTATCAAAAGCAGCGTAGTAATAAATTTGCCAGTCAGTTGGTGGATAGTTTAATGTTTCTATCATCGTCTTTAAAAGCGGGTTTGAGTTTGCTGCAATCTTTGGAATCTTTAGTTGAGGAGATGCCTGCTCCGATCTCCCAGGAGTTTGGCCTGGCGGTGAAAGAAAATCGCATGGGCGTTCCTTTAGAGGATTGTCTTTTACGTTTGAGAGAACGGGTTGATAATAAAGATTTGCATATGGTAATTACGGCAATTTTGGTGGCGCGGGAAACCGGCGGAGACCTGATTGATACTTTTACGCAAATTGTTTTTACGATTCGTGAAAAAACTAAGATTGAGGGCCGGGTGAAGGCGTTGTGCGTGCAGGCGAAGTTGCAGGGAATTATCATGGGAGTTTTACCGATTGCCTTTGGCTTGTTTATTTACAAGGTTAATCCGGGAAATTTTGAGATTCTTTTTAAAGATAAATT
>CAIVOB010000188.1 GCA_903907475.1 Candidatus Omnitrophota bacterium | reverse complement strand
CCTCGGCCTTTATGTACTGGGGCTTGTAGGACACCTTCATTCCCGAGAGCGGCTCGCAGTTGTCGGGCTTTTCGACGCCCGCGATCATTTTCACGAAAAGCGACTTCCCTATCGCATTCTCGACGATGAAATCTTTATGAAAGTCCAAGACGCAATACATACAAACCCTCTAAAATTCGGAACTCGTAAGCCTATCGGCAAGAATATAGGCCTATTAAGCAGGCTATTGCGGTGTCGGGCTTGCAATTCATCGATGTATCTTGTCCATAACGTCAAATACGGAAAACTGCGCTATTTTCATTATGTCTGCTTAAACGCGCAGAAACGAGGCTATCAGGAGTGCCCTACACGGCTTGTAAATGCAGGCCTCATGGAGGCAAAAGTTATGGAGTGCCTCAGGAAACTGACTGACGACCAAAGGCTAAAGCCTAAAACATGGGAAACCTATACTCTTGATCAAAAAAGAACTGCCCTCAAGGATCTCGTCAAAGAAATAAAATATGACGGCGGGACAGCAATCCTCGAAATTATTCTTAATAGCACGCAGAAATCGCACAAGTTTAACGTAAGCAAGGCAGAGCTGAAATATCACGCCGTAACGCCCAATGATCGATTGATACAATCTGAACCGCAATTACGGCAGAATCTCTTGCTTGCTCATCAGATTCAGGAGCTAATCGATAAAAACAAAACCAAGGATATTAAAGAAGTTTCAGGATGGCTCAATTTAAGCCAGCAGCGCATGAACCAGATCATGAGTTTTCTCTTCCTCTCGCCTCGCATTCAGGAAGCGATCGTTCTTCAAAATGATCCATGCCTATTTGAAATCCCGGAGTATAAACTGCGGACTATCACCGATGAACTCGACTGGGACAAGCAGTACGCGATGTGGCAGAAACTCACCCAAAAAACTACTTAAAGCCTCTCTTATCCAGATTATTCCTCACCTCTAGTTTATGGCAAAAATCAAAGCAGAAATAAGCGCATTATTGCGCGAATATAGCATAAACTAGCGCCCATAAACTACGAGAGGAATTGGCCAATTTCTTTAAAATTCACTCTAAAATTTACCCTCTTTCCCGACGGAGATCTTGTTTTACAATACCCCATGATTCTCCGACGGAAATAACGCCCTAAGCCCTAGGGACATCGCTAGATAAAAAAACACCGACAGGTTGCCCCGTCGGTGTGTTGATGTAACTCATTGTGCTGCAACGAGATACATCAAAGATGGGTGGCTAACGGGAATCGAACCCGCAACCTTCTGAACCACAATCAGAAGCTCTAACCAATTGAGCTATAGCCACCATAAATCTTTTAAAAAGAACGTTAATTTTCCGGAACCGGTTTGTTAATGATATCTTCAAAAAACTTCTTTATACCATTACTTAAAGCAAACACGCCGTCAACCATTGCCGTGGTAAGGCTGGTACCACTTTTAATACCGCTTTGTACCCACTTTCCCGGCCAAAGTAACATATCTTGCGGCCTTAATCCAGAACTGGCCCGCGCCTGTTTCAATTTACCTTCAAATGCTGATTTAATATTCGCAAACCCGAACTCCGGACGATCCATTTTTGTATGCAAAACAAAATCCAAAACCACTTTGCCATTATCCATAGTTTTAAGTATGTCCAGCACCGCATCAGTGACCCTTTCTGCTTTTTGCTGCGGCTCTTCAGGTAAACGTACTTTACGTACCATATCTACTAATTCCAAATGGCATTCTGCAGTAACGTCATTATTTTTACCGCTAATATTACTCGTAAATCTTAATTTAGCTTTCTCAATCCGCGCTTTGTTTAAATCTACCCAAGTCGAATAATAAGGATAAAAAACAATCGCGTCGATATCTTCAATCTTTAAAGTAGCCTGAACATCTTTCTTGTCAGTATTCAACCAGCCCTCTAAAGAAATCTTACCGTCCGGCTCACCGGTATTCCATGATAAATTCCCCTTAAGAAAAAATTTACTCACCAAATTAGACGGTTGACTCGATAAATTATCAATACTTAATTCGATACCTTTAATTACCACGCTTATACTACCACTAGCTGCGGTTGAATCAATGAAATTTAATTTCCCGGAACTAATTCTCAATTTTTTAATAATTACCGGCCAAGTTTTATTCCGCTTAACATTAGTTACTGTTACCGGGCTGTTAACCACAGGCGCTTGCTTAGCATCAATTACGATATTGGCAGAACTCGTAGTATCCGCAACGATTGCCGGAGGAATGCGCTGATAAGTCAGCTCCGGTTTAACCACCCTTATTTCATTAAAAGCAAACCTGCCAAATAAAAAATTAACTAAACTGGGAGATAAATAAATCTCATCCGCCTTAATTAACCCCGTAATTTCTATTTTTTTTACGCTTAAGTTAAAAGGCAGCGTAATAATCAATTTACTAATACTTGTTTTACAACCGCTTAATTGTTCAATTTTTTTAACCAAAATATTCTTGGCTTCGAATAATAAAAACAGATAAACGAAACTAAAAATAAAAACCGCCACCGCAATCTTAAAAAATGTTTTTTTCCAATTCTTCATAACTTCTACGCGCCTGGGCCGAACAAGCACCTTAAATCTTTTATCAAACGCAGTACTTGTGAGCCTTGGCGAACAAGTAGGCCCTGCACTTTTTTACGCGCCTGGGCCGAATCGAACGGCCAACAACCGGCTTAGAAGGCAGGTGCTCTATCCATTTGAGCTACAGGCGCATTAATTATTAAATTATCAACTACTCTATTCTATACCATCCTCCCGTCATCTAACCGCTTCGTGGATTTTCTAAAATCCACTCGCAGCTGACGGGATTAACTCGCAGACGGCCTTTGGCCTATGATTTACGTCGCCTTCGGCTCCGTAAATCATCTGCTCGTTAAATTTGAGCTACAGGCGCATTAATTATTATTTGTCAAAAACGAATTTCTTAATTACTATGTTTCTGCTCTTCACCTAAAACGAAACCCTTAGGCTTAGCTTTATCCAAATCGATATTCAAAACTTTTAACCAATATTTAAGCGATTCCAATTCTGTTCTGCGTTTCTCATAAATAAAACCTAAATTAAACTGCGCTTACAAAATAT
>CAIVOB010000187.1 GCA_903907475.1 Candidatus Omnitrophota bacterium | reverse complement strand
TCATTTTTTCCTCCTTTTTTTTACTTTCCTAAAATATCATATTTTTTTAGAAATCTAAAAATTACGTACGCATTATATTATAGCATTATAGGAATGTTCCGGACAGAATCAATTGTACCTAGGTATAATTGCAAAATGATATAATCTCGCATAGAATAACTTTGGTTATTACTTAATTTCTCATAAAAAATGAAAATAAAAAATATTCACATTATTATTAATCCCGCCGCGGGTAGAGGAGAAACCATCTTACCGGTTATTAATGCCTCCCTAAAAGAAGCGGGTATTAAATGGGAGGCCACCATTACCCATCAAACGGGTGATGCGACCCGGCTTGCCAAAGCTGCTGTCCAAGAAGGAGTCGATCTCCTCGCAGTTTACGGCGGCGATGGCACGCTTAGGGAAGCAATTAGCGGATTAATCGGATCCGATATTCCTTTGTTTATTTTACCCGGAGGTTCCGCCAACGTCATGGCCACGGAACTTGGCATTCCCGGTAACCTAAAAGATGCTTGTTTACTCCTAGGCCGCGGAGCGCTCGTAACCAAAATCATTGATGTGGGCCAATTTGATACGCATTATTTTATTACCAGAATCAGCCTGGGTTTTGAAGCGGATGTCGTTAAAAACACTCACCGCCGAGACAAAAATAAAATCGGCATCTTCGCCTATTTTTTTTCTACCCTCGCGGCATTAAAAAAAATTAAAAAAACTGTCTATCACTTAAAAATCGATGGACAAGAACACAAAATCCAGGGTTTAACCTGTATTATTACCAACACCGGAAATCTCGGGTTTAGCCAGATATCTTTCGATAAACATATTGATGTCAGCGATGGATTACTCGATGTTATTGTCGTGCGCAAAGCTAACCTTAACCTCTTTAAACTTATGGCCATTACCTTATTTAAACGCGAGCGGCCGGATAATCTAGAATTAGTAGAACATTGGCAGGGAAAAAGTATCAGCGTTTCCTCGAGTTCCAAACAAACGATTCAATGTGATGGAGAATTGTTAAAAACGGCTTCCCTCAAAATCAAAATCATTCCCGGGGCAATCAAAATTCTCGTTCCTGAAAATAAAGATTCCGCTCAATAACAAAAAATTATAATCTCTTAAATTATAAAAACTATCTTTCTTCTTCTAAAACTTTTAAGAATGAATTTACAATATTGGGGTCAAATTGGGTTCCGGAACCATTTTTAACGATCTCAACCGCTTTTTCTTTTGAATAAGCCTTGCGATAACTGCGATCGGAAACCAATGCCTCATATACATCGGCAATGGCAATAATCCTGGCCAGTAACGGGATTTTTTCTTTTTTAAATCCATAGGGATACCCTTTGCCATCCCATCTTTCATGGTGATAAAGAAGCGCCGGTATTATCGGATGTAAGGAATGAATCGGCCTAATAATATCAACGCCGATCTGAGGGTGTTTCTTAATTTCTTCAAATTCTATTCTGCTCAACTTAGACTTTTTACGCAAAATCTGTTCACTAATACCCACTTTACCCAAATCGTGTAACATCGCTGCCTGCTCGATAAGTTTAATTGTCTCTTGGGGTAAATTTAATTCCTCAGAGATTCCCACCGCGTAACGCACGGTTCTTTCGGAATGCTCAATGGTGTAATGATCTTTTAGCTCAATTGTTTTCGCAAAAGCAAAAGTTTCTTCTACCAAACTTTGGTTTGCCCGCAGAGTAAGTTTATTGATTTTATCCTTAAGCAAATGAACATCTGAAGATTCTGGAGTTTTTTCGGCTTCCTTTTTTATATCCACGGATGAAAAAACCCGATTCCCGCCATTTTCTTTAGCTTTATTCAAAATTTGGTCGGCCAAATCCACCAGCTCCATGCCATTGCGCGCGTTATCTTCCGGATAAGCGCTAATAGCAATACTAAGTTTCAACTTAATAGAATTTGTTTCATCGCCAAAATTATATAGCTGTGTCTTCTCCAATATTCTATTCGCCAAAATTAATGCTCCATCTCTACCGGTATCCGGAGAGATTATAATAAATTCTTCGCCTCCATAACGGATTACGACATCATAAGGGCGCACAGTTTTAGTTAATAACGTGGCAAATTGCTTCAATATCAAATCACCAAATATATGCCCGTAAACATCATTTATGGATTTAAAATAATCCAAGTCCATCATCATTACCGCAAGCAATCCTGATTGTCTTTCGGCGTGAGAAAAATTTATTTCTAGCGCCTCTTTAAGATAATGATGATTATAAAGTCCGGTATGTGAATCCTTCAAAACTAACTGTTTCAATTTTTTATTCAATTCTTCACGTTCCACTTCCAAATGCTTACGCTCAGTAATATCGCGCCAAACACTTAAAAACATCTCCTGATCTTTATAATGGATTAAAGAAGTTGACACCAAAAGCGTTTTCTTGGAACCGTCTTTTGCCCGGATCACGATTTCAGTTTCCTGGTTTTTATTTTCTTTAGTAATCTCACTGAGGCTCTTGAGTATCTCTTGTTGGTCTTTAGATTCAGGGTGAATAAGCGCGTTAAAATCACTTACCTGGTTTGCTTCATCCACAGTATAACCGGTAATCTCCCGTATTTTCGCGTTAAATACTTCAAAATGGCCTCTGGCGTCGGAAACAGTTATACCATCGCTAATCTTATTAATCACGGCATAAGAATCTAAAAGTTCACCTAAACTTTCCTTCTCTTTCTTTTTATGGTTAGTAATATCCCGAACCGTACCCCACATTCCGAGCGGTTCTCCCAGTTTACTTTTAATTAGCCAAAGGCTTATAGCAATAGAAAATACTGTTCCATCCTTTTTAATACATTCTTTTTCGTATTCACCAGAATAACCTCGGTTAATTAACAGCTCGCTTGCAATATCTTCATCATTCTTACGCCATTGTTCCGGAGTGAGTTGAAAAGGAGTCAACTTCTTTATTTCTTCCTTGTTGTACCCTAACATATCCAAATAAGCTTGATTCGCATCTAAAATATTACCTTTCATATCAATCAAAATCAATCCATCTTTGAATGAATCATATAAAGTATAATATTTCTCTTCCGCCACTCTCCATTGAGCAACGTCTTTCATTCTTTCAATGAATTCTTTAATCGCCTGAGCGTGATTAATAACTTTTTGGACATTCTCCAATGAAATCGGCGTAAGATTCGCGGTATCAATGGCATTTTGCAGTATTAGTTCTATCGTGTATATATCAATCCCAAATTGATGTGCAATTAATTCTCGGATTACAGGATTTAACGGAATTTCATCTTGAAGCTGAGGAAAATCCAAACTATTTTTTGAAGGGGAAATTATGAAACTTACGATATTCTTTATCTCTTTAGTCCGAGCTAAAATCTTCCAGGCTTCTTGAGTTGGCATCGCCTCTTGATTTTTTAACCAGCGCTGACAAATCAGCAATACCGCGGTAATATTATCATTAATTCGATGATAAATAAAATTCCAAGTAGTTTCGTTAATAATAATACCTTCGCTTATTATGCGTTTATAAAGTTCTT
>CAIVOB010000186.1 GCA_903907475.1 Candidatus Omnitrophota bacterium | reverse complement strand
GCCTCCTCAGGTGATTAATTTAATCCGAATGTATGAGCATATTATTACTTGTGAAATATGTAACCGCATACTTTATATTCCAGAGTGAATCATTTAGAAATTTATATCGATGGAGCCAGTAAAGGTAACCCCGGGCATAGCGGAGTGGGGATTGTTATTTTTTCTGAAGGCCATTTGATTAAAAATATTTCGCATTATATCGGGCAAGCTACGAATAATGTTGCTGAATATACCGCTTTGATTTTTGCTTTGGAAGAAGCACTGCTTTTAAAGGCGGAAACGCTTAAAATTAATACTGATAGCCAGCTTTTAGCTCGGCAATTAAATAAAATTTATAAAGTTAGGCATCCGGGAATTATTAGCCTTTATGAGCGCGCAGTGCATCTTTTGACGGGTTTTAAAAAAGTTATTGTTAATAATATTCCGCGAGAAGAAAATTGCTTGGCGGATAAATTGGCAACTGCTGCCGTAAAATTAAGAAAGCGGCTTTGAAATTTAGTTGCAGGCAGAAAGTGGCTGCCCTATTTAACCATAGGGAGGAAAGTCCGGGCTCCAGAGGATAACGTAACGGGTAATCCCCGTCCTGCGTACGTAAATTACGCAGCGGATTTCCACCAGTAATATTGGTGGGTCCGCCACGATTTGTGGCGGAAGAGCCACAGAGACGAGTATCCGCTTTTTTAAGCGGAGAGGTGAAACGCGGCAATCTCTACGTGGAGCAAAGTAGAATAGGAGATAAGTTTTAATAATGTTTTAAAAACATTATTAAATGCGTGCTGGTCCGGCGCGCCATAATCTCGGGTAAACTGCTAAAGTTATCGTGGTGACGCGGTAATTGAGAGGAATAGTCACTAATCGATGTGCGAATTCACATCAAGACAGAACCCGGCTTATTCTGCCTGCAATTTTTTTAAAAAAAAGTAATCAAGAGGAGGAGTTATGTCAGGTCATTCAAAGTGGAAGACGAATAAAGGGAAAAAAGGTATCGCGGACGCCAAAAAAGGAGCAACCTATACCAAGATTATTAAAGAGTTGGTGGTGGTTGCAAAAGACGGCGGTGGAAATCCGGATACTAATCCCCGTTTACGGGCGATTATGGAAAAAGCAAAAAAAGCTAATATGCCTTCAGATAATGTGAAGATGGCGATTAAGCGCGGAACCGGAGAACTTCCGGGAATAGTTTATGAAGCGGTGATGTATGAGGCTTATGGCCCCGGAGGAGTGGCGATCTTAATTGATTCATTAACAGATAATAAGAATCGCACTACTGCTGAATTACGTAACGTGATGTCTAAAAGGGGCGGTAATATGGCCGGGGCAGGTTCGGTGAGCTGGATCTTTACCCAAAAAGGCTATATTACGGTTTTAAAAGATAAGATTAAAGAAGACGAGTTAATGAACATTGTTTTAGATGCCGGCGCAGAAGATATGAAACATGAAGATAATCTGTATGAGATTTTTACGGCAGTTGCGGATTTAGAAAATGTTAAGAAAGCATTACAAGATAAAGACATCAAATGGGAAGACGCGGAATTGACGATGATACCTTCTTCGACGATTAAAGTTGAGGGGCATGAAGCCAAACAGGTTTTAAATTTGGTCGAGGCCTTGGAAGAGCATGATGATGTGCAGCAGGTTTATGCCAATTTTGATATTCCGGATGAGATTTTTGAAAAACTAGCTGCTGAGGAATGATCATTTTAGGAATTGATCCAGCGCTTTGTACTACAGGTTATGGAGTAATCGAGGTTAATTCCGATAAGGTGCGCCTCGTAGAAGCCGGGGTGATTCAAACTTCGACAAATGAGAGTTTGCTCCAACGCTTGGATAAAATATATCGCGGGGTAATTAAATTAATTAGCGATACGCAACCGGATTGTTTAATTTTAGAAAAGATATATTCGCATTACGCCCATCCGGCAACGGCTTGTATTTTAGGGCAGGCTCGAGGGGTAATTTGTTTGGCCGCTGCCACCAAAAAACTTTCTTTTTTTGAATATGGCGCTACGAGAATAAAAAAAGCCATTGTCGGTAAAGGGTTGGCTTCCAAAGCGCAAGTGCAGATGATGATTGGTAGTATTTTAAAAATAAAAACTTTGCCGCGTTCTTTAGATCTGACAGACGCTTTGGCGTTGGCGATCGCGCATAGTTACATTATCAAGGCAAAAATATGATTTCCAGAATCACAGGGAAAATTATTGAAAAAGGCGTTAATTATTTAGTCTTAGACTTAGGGCCTTTAAGTTATGATGTTTTAATACCGTCTTGTGTAATGCAAAAAATTAATGAGTTAAATTATTTTGACGGGAAAATAATGCTTTTAACATATCATTATTCTCAAGTGGATCAGGCCAAAAGCATTCCGGTATTAATTGGGTTTTTAAATAAAATTGAAAAGGATTTTTTTGAAATTTTTATCACGGTTTCCGGAATTGGCCCACGGGCGGCGTTAAAGGCTCTTAATAAACCGATCTCTTTAATTGCTCAAGCGATTGATGAGGGGGATTTAGTTTTTTTAAAATCTTTACCGGGAATCGGTGAGCAACGCGCCAAAGAGATTGTGGCAAAACTGCAGAATAAGGTGGGTAAATTTGGTTTAATTCAGGACCGCGCTTTACCGGCTAAATCGTTGGCTAAAGATATCGCCCAGGAAGCGCTGGAGGTTCTTTTGCAGCTAGAGTATAAAAGAAATGAAGCGCTACAGATGATCAAACAGGTTTTAGAAAAAAATAGAGATATTAACACGACGGAAGAATTATTAAATTCAGTTTATAAACAAAAATTAAACGGGTAGGTAAAATGGAAGAAAATAATTTAAAATCCGCAATCGAGGCCTTGATCTTTGCTTCGGAGAAACCGATCACGCTTGAACAACTAAAAAAGGTTTTGGGTAATTTGGATGCTTTGGAGTTAAAAAAGATAATTGAAGAATTAAAAACTGAATATGAAATACAAAATCGGGGTTTACGGATTATAGAGATCGCCGGTGGGTATCAGATGATCGCGGGTGCTAATTTTACGCCTTTTTTAAAGAAGCTTTTTAAAGAACGCTCAAATGATAAATTATCCAAACCGGCTTTAGAAAGCTTGGCAATTATTGCTTATAAACAGCCGCTGACAAAAGCGCAGATTGAATCTTTGCGCAATGTCAATGTTGATGGAGTGATGAAAAGTTTGTTGGATAAGAATTTAATTCGTATTTGCGGCAGGAAAAAGATTCCCGGCCGGCCATTTGTTTTCGGAACGACGCGGGAATTTCTGGAACATTTCGGTTTAAGAACTTTAGAGGATTTGCCGAAAATAGAAGAGTTTACGGTGATGGCGGAGAAAAAAGAAGAAGAAGCTAATATTGAACCTATCAGCGCAGAAGATTTGGAGGCCGCGAATGAGTCTGGAAAAATTGCGTAAAAGAATCGATCTTTTGGATGCTAAATTAATC
>CAIVOB010000185.1 GCA_903907475.1 Candidatus Omnitrophota bacterium | reverse complement strand
TTATTTTTAAAATTTATTTCCACAATTACCGCCTTAGCCGGATCAAAAACAATTTCTCGGCTATCTTGTTGAAATTTTATGACTTCCGCGGCAGTTTCCGAAATTACAGGCGTCAAAATTTTTGCCGGATTATCAGCGATACTTGCAGGAAGCGGCAATTGCTTACTGCCATTATTTAACATAACTACTTTATTATCAATAAGTTGCGACTTAGGCATTAGCGCCGACCAACTTAGCATCACTAATAATGATAGCGCAATCGCTAAAACAAGACGTTTTTCCATAATTTTATATTAGAGGATCATAACCTGATTGGCCGCTAAACGGATGACAGCGCAATATTCTGGTTAGCCCCTTAAATACTCCTTTAATAAATCCATATTTTAAAATTGCCTGAGCAGTATATTCCGAACAGCTCGGCGTAAACCGGCACACCCCGGGCAAACTCGGGCGCAAATATTTCTGATATAATTTAATCGTTTGCAAAGCACAACGCGCCAACATTAAAAACTAAGCTTTTTTCTTCCTTTTTGTCGTCGACGAGCTAAAACCTTACGCCCGTTTTTGGAAGACATTTTTTTACGAAACCCTTGGCTTCTTTTACCAACAATATTGGTAGGTGTAGTTAAATTTTTCTTCATCTGCGACTCCTTTTAGAATTAAAAACTCTGTTAACATTCTCACTTAATTTTGTGAATTGTAACATAATTTCTTCTAATGGTCAAGTTTTTTATTGACGCCTCACAATAATAATGTATAATGACTGACGTTTATCTTTTTTACTTGCAAGTGTTTTAGACTCTGTTATAATAGCGTCATTATTAAATTACGTGACTAAATATTTATACACAGATTTATGCAAGTTGTGTATAAACTGTTAACTCTGTCAACAAGTTTATAAAACCTACTTTACAATACTGATTCTACAACAAATATGACTGAAGACATCAAAAGCTGGGAGGAAGTTCAGGTAAAATTAAAAGCCAACCTAGGAGAAACAGTTTTCTCTACTTGGTTAGCACCGTTAAAATTTTTAAACCAAGACCAAGAAAACATTGTTTTAGAAGCCCCGGATCAATTTTTTAAAGATTGGATCGAAAAACATTACTTGGGGCTTATCCAAGAAAGCTTAAAAGAAACCCCCTTGAATAATCTGTTAGTAAAATTAGTAGTTAGCTCCACGGCACAAGAGCCGGGAGCGTTCAATACCCCACCGGAGACCCCAATTAAACCTGCACCGTTTACGGGTTTAATGAATTTGAATTCCCGATACACATTTGAAAATTTTGTGGTCGGCGCGGCCAATCGCCATGCTCATGCTTATGCTTTAGCAGTTGCGAATTCACCGGCTAAAAGTTACAACCCCTTATTTGTTTATGGAGGAGTGGGTTTAGGAAAAACACATTTAATTCAGGCAATTTGCCATCAGATTAAAACTGCCCACCCGGCGGGAGTGAAAATTTGTTATGTTTCCAGTGAAAAATTTACCAATGAATTAATTGACGCCATTGTCCACCGCTCCACAACCGCCTTTCGGCAAAAATACCGCAGCCTTGATGTTTTAGTAATCGATGATATTCATTTTATCGCCGGAAAAGAATCTACCCAAGAAGAGTTTTTCCATACTTTTAACGCTTTATATGATGCCCATAAACAAATTATTTTCTCTTCTGACCGGCCGCCCAAAGAAATTACCAATCTTCAGGAACGCTTGGTTTCACGTTTTGGCTGGGGGCTAGCAACCGACATTCAGCCACCCGACTTAGAAACTCGCGTGGCAATTTTAAAAAAGAAAATTGAACGCGAACCAGTTACTGTGCCCGATGATGTTATTTTTTTCATTGCCCAATTAATTAAAACTAATATTCGCGAGCTTGAAGGCGCCCTCATAAGAACGATTGCTTATTCTTTATTAGAAGAAGAGCCAATTTCCCTGCAATTGACCAAGGAGGTATTAAAAGATCTATTAAAAGAACCTAAGAAACTTATTACGGTAGATTTTATTCAGCGTTGCGTGGTAGAAGAATTTGGAATCTCTCTGCAAGATTTAAAAACTAAACGCCGCAATAAGCAAGTGGTTTTCCCTCGGCAAATTGCGATGTATTTAAGCCGAGAATTAACAGATTTGTCTTTGCCCGAAATTGGTGAGCTTTTTGGAGGTAAAGACCACACCACGGTTTTACATTCTTTTAAAAAAATTAAAGAAGAAACATCGAGTAATTTGGAACTTAAAGAACGGCTGGAAAAAATTATTCAAGTGATTAAACAGTAATCCCCAAGTTATGCATGGAAAAAATGAATACTAAAGCGCTGCTAACACAAGAGTTTAAACGCTTGTACACAAAAAATTTTCGTCTTATTACTA
>CAIVOB010000184.1 GCA_903907475.1 Candidatus Omnitrophota bacterium | reverse complement strand
GCAAGGAATTACGACGAACGGAGGACACTTCACTTAGCGAAAGTCATCCGGGAGTGAGTCGTAAGCCGCCGCACACGGCGAAAAACTTCGCACGCGGAACAATATCCGAAGGACAAAATATATTTGGAAATTTATGAGTGCCGCAGTGGCAGGACCCGCTAAATTCGTGGCGAAATTTACTAATAAAATAGAAATATTAGTGTTTGAAATTGGCTCGGGATTGCGCCCATTTTCTTTTGACATAACCCTAAATATACTATATAATTACTAAACTATGGATATTAATGAGATCGTGCAGCAAAGAATTGCAAAATTAGGGGTATTACAAGCTCAAAACGTGCCTGTCTATCCAGCTAAAGTTGCGGAACATTTGACGGTTGGCGCCGCTTTAGCTGCTTTTGAAGAAGGTAAGAAGGTGACGCTTTGCGGTAGGATTATGGCTAATCGCGGTCACGGAAAAATTAGTTTTATGGATTTAAGAGATACAACCGGCAAGATTCAACTCTATATTAAAAAAGACGTTTTACCAGAAGGAAAAGCAGCTTTGGTGGAGCAGTTGGATATTGCTGATATTATTAGCGTTGAAGGTGAACTTTTCAAAACGCATACCGGCGAATTTACGGTGAAGGTTGCGAATCTCGCAATTTTAGCTAAAGCTTTGCGTCCCTTGCCTGAGAAATGGCATGGTTTAAAAGATGTGGATTTACGTTACAGGCAGCGTTATTTGGATTTACTTTCTAATGAAGAGGTAAAGAAAGTATTTTTGTTGCGCGCTAAAATTATTCAAGCGATTCGCGGATTTCTCGACGCCAGAGGGTTTTTGGAAGTTGAGACTCCTATGATGCATGATATCGCCGGAGGAGCAGCGGGAAGGCCTTTTAAGACTTTTCATAATGAATATGCGATGGATTTATATTTAAGAATTGCTCCGGAGTTATTTTTAAAACGTTTAGTGGTCGGAGGATTAGACCGGGTTTATGAAATTAACCGTTCCTTCCGGAATGAAGGTGTTTCCACGCGGCATAATCCGGAGTTTACAATGCTTGAGGTTTATCAGGCTTATGCCGATTATGAAGCGATGGTCACTCTGATTCAGGATTTGGTTTGTCACGTTGCCAAAGAAGTTTTGGGTAAGGAAGAACTCACCTATCAGGGAAAAATTATTTCTTTGACTACTCCTTGGAAGAGACAGTCATTTGCGGAGTTAGTACAAGATAAATTCGGGATTGATCCCCAAGATGATCCGGCGCAAATGTTAGTAAAATTACAAGCCCAGGGTGTGGCTAAAGAGATGAATCGCTTGAGCCGCTCGCAAATTAATAAAATTATTGAAGATGCGCTCGAGCAGGAGCTATTAGTTAATCCAACATTTATCACGGATTATTTTACTTCACTCTGTCCTTTAGCCAAAACCAATAAAGATAATCCACTGCTTTCGGAAAGGTTTGAGCTTTATGTCGCGGGGATGGAGATTGCCAATGCTTATTCGGAGTTAAATGATCCCTTGGAACAGCGTCGGCGTTTCGAAGAAGAAATTAAGGATTTAAATCCCGCGGAAAAAAAGTGCATTGATGATGATTATCTGTTAGCTTTAGAACATGGGATGCCTCCGGCAGGGGGGTTGGGTATTGGTATTGATCGCTTGGTAATGTTGCTTACGGATCAGCCTTCAATCAGGGACGTGATTTTATTTCCTCTTTTACGCACGCAGGAAGAGGAGAAAATTTAAAATGTTCGCGGAGTTTTGGTTAAGCCAAAGATATTTAAGAGCCGGGAAAAAAGAGAAAATTATTTCGCTTACGGCGCTAATTTCCATGATTGGAATTGCGATCGGAGTTTTTGTTTTGATTGTTGTTATTTCGGTGATGAGCGGGTTTGACCGGTTCCTTGAGGATAAAATGGTGGGCACCAACGCGCATTTGTCATTAGAGTTCTATGGCGGTACTCGGGATTCTTTAGAAGCGCTGACGAAATTAAAAACTTTTCCTTATGTTTTGGGAGCTTCTCCGTATATTGATGGCCAGGCGTTGGTAAAAAAAGAAAAGTCGATTTTTGGAGTCCAGGTGCGGGGGATTGACCCTAAATTACAGGCAGAAACTTCTAAAATCAAGGAATATTTAAAGTTGGGTAGTTATGATTTAGTAGGAAATGAAATTGCTCTAGGTCAGGAGATGGCGTTGCGTTTAGGGGTGGGTTTAGGGGAAAATGTGAGCTTGATCTCTCCGGTTACCTTAACCAAAACTGATTTTCGGGTCAAGGGGATTTTTAATAGCGGGATGTATTTATATGATTCAAGCTTGATTTTGACGAGTATTAAGGGGGCGCAAGATTTTTATAAGTTTCCGGGCCTTGTGAGTGGAATCGCGGTCAAAGTTAATAATGTTTATGCGGTAGAAAAAATTAAAGAAAAACTTTATCGGGATTTTACGAGCGCCGGGACCTTTCAAGTGCGGACTTGGATTGACGCGAATAAAAATTTCTTAGAGGCTTTGAAACTGGAAAAGATCGTCATGTTTATCGTCGTGACGATGACGACGGTGGTGGCGGCATTTGGAATCTTAAGTACT
>CAIVOB010000183.1 GCA_903907475.1 Candidatus Omnitrophota bacterium | reverse complement strand
TACTAAAAGCTTTATGATAAGGCCGATCGCTGATTAAAGCCTGGTAAACATCGGCAATCGCGATGACTCTGGCGCCCACCGGGATGTCCTCCCCCTTAATTCCGCTCGGATACCCTTTTCCATCCCAACGCTCATGATGATAAAAAATAAACGGTATTAAGCCATGCAAAAATTTAATCGGCCTAATAATATCCGCTCCGATCTGAGGGTGTTTTTTAATCTCTTCATATTCCTTGTGGTTCAATTTACCTTTTTTAAGTAAGATATTTTCACTAATCCCGATCTTTCCTAAATCATGCAAAATCGCCGCTTGCTTAATCAGCTCGCTTTCTTCACGCGGAAGATTTAAACCTTTGGCAATTTCAGTAGCGTAATGCACCGTGCTTTCCACATGCGCCCCGGTATAATGATCTTTTAATTCAATAGTTTTAGCAAAAGCAAAAATCGATTCCGTTAATCCCTGTTTCGATTGTTTTGTCAACCGGTCGATGGTATTTTTTAAACTTTTTACCCCAACCACTTTAACAATTCTTTCCATTCCTTTTTTTAATTGAGCTTTAAGGTCCAGAGAGGAATAAGCCCGATTTCCTCCGTGGTCTTTAGCACGATTTAGAACCGTCATCGCTAAATTTATTAAATCCATTCCATCTTTTATCCGGTCATCCGGAAAAGAAACCGCCGCTAAACTTAATTTTAATTTTACTATATGTTTCTTATTGCCAAAATTAATAACGCTGAGTGCGGCCAATAATCTTTGCGCCATGCTTAAAGCCAGATCGCGATTCAATCTTGGCGAAACAATCACAAACTCCTCTCCGCTATAACGGATCAGAATATCATACTTGCGCACCATGCATTTAAGCTGCCGGGCAAGTTGTTTTAAAACCAAATCGCCGAAATTAACGCCATAAACATCATTGATCGATTTAAAATAATCCACATCTAACATCACAATTGATAAATTCTGCGCGTACCTACGAGCCTGATGATATTCCGCTTCAATTATATTACGCAAATAACGATAATTATAAAGGCCGGTTTGGGAATCAACCAAAGAAACACTTTTTAATTTCTCATAAGATTTTATTAGCTCCTGATTTAATTTATTTTTCTCTAACTCCGCCTTGCGATGCAATAAAATCTCACTGGAAAGCTCATTCGTGCGGTCTTTGACCAACTCTTCCAAATGTTCCCGATAATGTTGTAATTCTTCGTCCGCTTTACGCCGCGCACTAATATCAATATTGATCTCCGCGCATAACCACTCCCCGCCTTCATCCTGATAGGGCATCGACGTTACCTGAATCGGCCGATTACCTTCCTTAAGCAAAACTTCTTCGCTAATAACAATATTTTTAGTCTTAAATGCCTTTTCTAATGCACAATTCGGACAAGCAGTTTTACGGTCCATAAAATATTCAAAGCATCTTTTCCCGGTATAATCTCCGTATTTTTGCGCCCAAATGGGATCCACATAACGCAAATAATAATTTTCATCGATGATATCTAAGCCAGTTTTAGTAGCCCCTAAAATCATCTCCACCTGACGGCGTAAAACTTTAGAATGTAATTCCGCAGCTTTGCGCGATTCAATCTCTTGCTCCAACGCTTTAGTGCGCTGAGTGACTAAAAATTCTAATTGTTCATGGTAAATTTTTATTTCTTCCTCAGCTTGTTTACGTTCCGTAATATCTCTAAAGGTACCCATTAAATATTCCTGCCCGGAGATATTAATCCGCGAACTAGTGATATCAACATAAAATATACTGCCATCTTTTCTTAACACCGGAACATTTTCAATTAATCCATGAGCGCTTTTAATCTGATTCTCAAAATCTTTAATTACTTGCGGCAAAGATTGCTTAGGATGTAAATCATCAATAAATAAAGCTTCCAATTCCTGCGGAGTAATTTTTAACAACTGGCAAAAAGATTTATTAAACATTAAAATTTTGCGGGTTTGCAAATTCGCGATCACTAAACCATCCCGAGATTCATCAAAAATAGTTTTAAATTTTACCTCCGACTCCCTAACCTTTTCCTCGATTTTTTTACGCTCTTTTACTTCTTTACGTAATTCTTCATTTAAACTTGTTAATTCAGCGGTTCTGACTTTAACGCGAATTTCCAGCTCCGCGCGAATTTCACCCGCGCGCTCTTCAACTTTTTTGCGCTCCGTAATATCTCGCGCCACTCCGGTTGTCCCGATGACTTTGCCATCTTCGCTAAAAATCGGAGTTTTGATTGTTTCAATCCACTTAATTTTACCTGACTTATCCACCGATTTTTCTTCCACGATCTTACGCTTCTTAGATGCCATGACTTCCAGGTCATCTTCCCGGCGGATTTGCGCTATTTCTTTAGCGCAAATATCTAAATCTACTTTCCCCATTAACTCCTCGGGTTTAAAACCACAACTCTTAGCAAAAGATTCATTCACGACAATAAAACGGCTCTGATGATCTTTCAGCCAGATCATATCGGGAATATTATTAAGAATTGCCTCTTGCTGCAATTCACTAATTGCCAAACGCGCTTGAGCAACCTTAGCGTCCATTTCCGAAAACTGACGGCTATTCAAGCGCGCTTTTGAGTTTATCGAATCTTCTTGCTTATCCATTTTTTAAAAAATTAATACTCCCTTTGATGCGCTAAAGTCATATCCATAAAGGTCCGTAACTTACGCGAACGTGAAGGATGGCGTAGTTTTTTTAAAGCCTTGGCTTCGATTTGCCTAACCCTCTCGCGAGTAACCTTGAAAACATTCCCCACCTCTTCCAAAGTCCGCGCCGAACCATCCTGAATTCCAAAACGCAAAACTAAAATCTTTTTCTCCCTCTCCGTCAGAGTGCTTAACGCGGAGTTCATTTCATCCTTAAGCATTGAGCGCACCGTCTCATTAGCCGGAGATACTGCTTTTTTATCTTGGATAAAATCACCAAAATGCGTATCACCCTCGTCGCCAATTGGCATCTGCAAAGAAATTGGTTCTTGAGCAATTTTTAAAATTGATTTAATCTTCCCTTGTGGGAAACGCATCTTATGCGCAATCTCCTCCGGAGTAGGCTCGCGGCCATTTTTTTGCACAAAAACCCGGGAAAAACGCACTATTTTATTAATCGTTTCAGTCATATGCACCGGGATCCTAATCGTGCGCGCCTGATCCGCAATCGAACGCGTAATCGCCTGACGAATCCACCAAGTAGCATAAGTGGAAAATTTATAACCCCGCTTATATTCAAATTTTTCTACCGCGCGCATTAAACCGATATTGCCTTCTTGAATTAAATCCAAGAAAGAAAGCCCGCGATTAGTATATTTTTTGGCAATACTGACTACCAAACGTAAATTTGCTTCCACTAATTTCTTTTTTGTGCGGCTGAATTTAAGATGCGCCGATTTAATTATCTTGCTCTGCTCTTTAATCTTAGAATAAGGTTCTCCAATTTGAAGCAAAAGCTGCTGTTTACGGGCAAGATTACCTTTTCCTAAACGCTTCAAATGTTCAAACTCCCGTGTCAAAAGATTCAATTTTCGCACTGCCGCCTCAATCACTGAAGTAATATAGTTTAACTGCGAAATTAAATCAATCGCAGTACTCTCGCTGCGCGTTTGGTTCATGTTAGCTAAAATACGTGTAAACCTGCGG
>CAIVOB010000182.1 GCA_903907475.1 Candidatus Omnitrophota bacterium | reverse complement strand
GTAAAATGCTCTGTTTGCGCCGCATTCAAGCAAACTACTTTAAATTTACAGGGGTCATTAAGTGAGCGAAAAGGTATAATCCGGGGTGGTACTTTAGTGAAATTTAATAAAAAGCGGTTAACTTGTCTGCCAGCAAGTAATTTCTCCTTCCAATTATTAAGCTGCGGCGAAGATGAAAAATTTTGTAATGTTGTTTTATGCTCATCGTGTTGTTGGAGCAGGTATAAAAAATCTTCGGCGCCCTTAGCGTCGAGAATACGATGGTCAAAAGTCATGCTTAAAAAAGCATTATTCTTTGATTCGATTAGGGTAAAAACTAGGTGCTCTCTTATATTTTGTAATGCTGTGTTAACCTGCGCCCCGAGCAGTTCTAAATATAGAGAGTGAGATTCAAGTTTTATGATTTTGATTCGTAAAGGCAAGGCTTTTTCCCCAAAGGGTACTTTCCAATAAGGGCAAAGATTCATTGCTCGGCTAGGATAGCCATTTAGTAATGGAAACTTTTGTGTAAAGTTATTTAATAATGTTTCCAATGCTTTAGGATGCGGTGATTTTTTGAATTCTAGTATGACTGCGGAGTGATTCCCTATTCCGGATTGAGCCTTGGCGGTGTAATCTAAAGTATTAACTACCCAATCCATGCCCGTTAAGTAGCGTTTCATGTTTATTGCTTGCTGATGCGCTTAGCCAACGAGGAAATAGTTTTAAAATCTTCGGTTTGTAATCCGGAACTCAGAAGTTGAATTTTAAATTCCTTTTCAATAAAAACCAGAAGCTCCACAAAGCTTAAAGAATCTACCCCTAAAGCTTGGAGTGGAACTTCCGGTTTTATTTTCTTACTATCGACTGCTAAAATAGCGGCAATTTGGCAGATAAGTTTTTTTTCAACTGTTTTTGTATCAAGACCCATTTTTTAAGCGATCTTTGTGCCGCATTTAGGGCAAAAAGCGGTATCTTTTTCGACTACTTTTCCGCATCCGGAGCATTTTGGTTCGCTCTCTTCTACGGCAGAATTATCTTTTAGCGGTTCTCTTAAAACTATTTTGATTTTACCTACGAATAGATCGGTAATCTTATCCATATTTGAGAAAACCAGAATTCCTAATCTTACTAAGAGTAATAAGCTAATGCAGAGAAAAGTAATATTATAAGTTTCAATATCATGACGGCGGAAGAAATGCCTGGCCATTTGATAAAATATTTGATAAGTAATTATAGAGGTCACGAGAATTACTACCCATTTGGCGATTGCCATGGCCTTGGGGAAATTCACGAGTTCATAATGACGATCAAGGTATAACCCGAATTTTAACAGGAAGACCAGAATTACCGCATTTGCTGCGCCGATCACCACGTCTAACACTGTGAGCCCGGTATTAAAAAACCGGGTTTCATCAAAAACCTCAATTTTAGAGATTAAGAACCGGAAAAGAAACATCACGCCTAAGACAATACATAATTTTACGATACGCATTCCCAGGTCGTTAATTAAGCTTTCACTTTTATTCATTATCGTACCTCCTTTTTAGTTAGCAGGCTCTTCTTAACTGGATTACAAGTTCCTCTTGGTAACAATTATACCTTAAACACTCAATTTTGTGAACTGATAAAGTGGCGCTTTTAGTAACAATATTTAAATGGTGTGGATTCTCAATAATTGGCGCGGCATAAGATTTTTGGTTTTTAAGCATCAACGCGCCTACGATGCAACTAAAACTACTTAAAGTAAGCATGCTGCCAAAAATTGGCGCATAAGAAGTAAGCGGAGTTTTATCTTCCGAGCGTTTGCGGTAAATATTTTCATCTCCGCAGATGCCATCGCTATCCAAGATATATAAATCGCTCGCTTCTTGTGTTGACGCAGGTAGCGCCGAAAGCGCGCAGTATTTATTATATTTTGGATTATTAGTTACGAGAAAAAAGGCACTTCCTTCTCCCGGGACGCTTTCGGGTTCTTTTAAAAAATTAAAAGGTTTGATTTTACCATCCGCGGCAAGTTTTAATTTTTGGCGACAAATATATTCCATAACTTTACCCACTTGATCCACGCTGCCCACGAGAATATATTCACATCTTTTTTCCTCTAACCAGGATTCCGCGAGGATAAGCGCTTGATGAAAAGAATTAGCAAACTGAGTCATGGTGAGCGTTGGCCCGCGGGTTTGTAAATTTAAAGCAATATAGGAAGTCGCGGCATTATGTACCGAATGCGAAAATAAAGTCGGGGAAACCCCGGAGTCGCCGTAAGTTAAAATATCATCTAAGAAACCAAAAGTCGTGACATGGGGGCCAAAGGCGGTTGCCAAAATCACTCCCAGCCGTGCTTTATTTTCGTCTGGTATGCCGCTATCGGCTAAAGCATCAAAGGCGGCAAGGATTGCCATTTTGCTTAAATTATCCGCGCGCCGTGCTTCTTTAAGTACGATTTTATCATTAAGTGTATCTGCCGGTACGCGATAAACCGCATCCGGCATTACCCAGCCTTCGATTAAGGCTTTTTCTAAATTTACTAAGCCGCGGCCACGATTGAAAACGATTCCCATTCCAGCGATATGCATATTTTAGTTCCTTGAAATTATTAACGCCGAGTTGTTACCGCCAAAAGCTAATGAGGTAGATAGCGCGTACTTACCGTTAATCGCAGTCCTTTTTGCTACTGGAGCAATACCGATTTCCGGATCTAAATTTAGGAAGCCCGGGCTGGCGGGAATCCACCCTTCTCTTAAACCTAAACATGTAAAAACTGCTTCTAATCCGCCGGCGGCTCCTAGGGTGTGCCCGGTAAAACCCTTAGTGGAAAGAAATTTAATTTTTTTACCGAATACTCTGGCTAGAACTTTACCTTCCACTAGGTCATTATCTCTGGTGGCGGTACCGTGAGCGTTAATAAAAGATATATCTTGAGGGTCAATTTTTGCTTCGCTTAAAGCATGCCCCAAAGCTTGTTCCAGCCCGCTACCATCCGGGCGCGGAGCGGTTAAATGATAGGCATCTGCAGCTTGTCCGTAGCTTTCCAGGAAAAGCGTTGGTATTATCCCGCGTTTGCGGGCAATTGCTTCTTGTTCTAATATTAAAATTCCCGCTCCTTCTCCCAGATTTAAACCAGCGCGGTCGCGGTCAAAAGGAGTAGCAAGATTTTTGCTGACAACACTTAAGCTTCCGAATCCGTCTAGTGGAACGCGGTTTAATTCATCCGCGCCTCCGGTAATGACAATGTCGCAATAATTATTGCGCAACCAGGATAACCCGACGCCGATGGCATCCGTCCCGGAAGAACAGGCGTTGACAATCGTGGTGCAAAAATTCGTACGAATTTTTAAGAACTCTCCTAAAGCTTGGGCAAGATTGCTTTTTAAAAATCGATCAATGGCATTCAGGGGGGCAGTTCCCTGCTGGCGGTAGGCTTGGTAAAAATAG
>CAIVOB010000181.1 GCA_903907475.1 Candidatus Omnitrophota bacterium | reverse complement strand
TCCGCCTCGAATTTAATATCATCCAGATAAAAAGTCGCGCCATCCGGATTTAAATCCGCGGTAGTCGTCCAACCAAAGGCGCCATTTAAATATGAAAGATCCTTACCTACTAAATTAACCGTATATTGTTTCCAGGTATTGGTTAATTCCACCGGCCCCATTTCAACCATCGCGGAATCCGGATAAGTACCTTTAATTCCACCAACCATTACTTTTTGAATAATCTCGCCGCCTTTTGCTCCGCGCGCCCAAAAAGTAAGTTTGGTCATTCCGGTCAAATCAAATCCACCTTTTTTATTTCCCCAATTATTGGAAGGATTCTGCCAATAAACACCTGCCCATCCTTGAGTCTGTGATTTTTTAGCGCTATAAATAAATTGTATGCTCGTTGTTCCGGCATGCGGATTATCCGCCGCCTGATCATTCATTTTAATATCGCCATAATCACCCATCCAACCCGAAGGAATGTAATGATTGTCCTTGGCATTTTTATCCAAGAAAATCACAAATTCCTTAGGCCCTGCCACTTTGTCTTCCGCTACGGCCAAAGCCGGAACCAAAAGGCTCAAAGCTAACAACACCACGAGTAACTTTTTCATCCTTTCCCTCCCTTTCTTATTGCTACTACTAATAATAAATTCAAGCTTTCTATTTTATTTTATTTCCATTTTTTCTGATACATATAATAAACTTTGCGTAATTGCCTTAAAAAAGGGCTCAATTTTCCATCGCCTTGGCCGCTCATTCCCAGCCATTCTTCATGCATATATCCATCGGGAAACGGCCCGGTCCATAAACCTTTAGTATCATGAATTGCCGGTTCATACGCTTTCCACCATTCGTCCAGCCATTCAAAAACTACACCTCCCAAAGCATTACCTTGATTCCCCGCGAAAGCCATATTATCTTGGATATCTTCCCAGGAACCTAAATGATACTGCGCTTGCAACTCTTCGGCTTCATCAGTATTTTTACCTTCGGCATAAGCCGGGCAACCAAACTCTGTAATAAAAGCCGGCTTCCCGGTTTGCTCTTTAACCTGGCGCCAGAAAGCTCCAAACCCATAATCTCCGCGATAAGCGTTAGTGCCAAAAATATCGATATCCGGAGCGTTCTTACCAAATTTATCTAAGAATAAAACATCACCGCTACAAATTGCTACCGGATGTTCCGGATCCAATGTTTTAATAATTTTTGCCACTTCATTAACAAATTTAAAATAAGCCACCGGATCCTCATTGGCGTTACAAGCATAACCATAAACATTTTCATTACCCAATAACCAAAAAAGAATATACGGCTCGTCTTTAAATTCCAAGACCATCTTTTTCACGGACTCAATCATATTTTTACGATGCTCTGGATTATTATAATCCGTGCCCGGATTCCAAGTCGCTCCGGAACCAATCGCATATTTGCCCAAAAAATCCCCCATAATAACTCGAATTCCATAAGTACTATACATATCACGCATTAATTCTTTATTCACCTTTAAAGGGTGATGATATAAACGAATGGTATTGACCCCCATCTCCTGCATTAATTTAAAATCACCGATATTCGGTTCATCAGCATCCTGTAAATTATTTCTATTTCTATCCACAAAGGAATCATAAGGGCCGTCAATTTTATTATTTTTATTAAGATCTTCCTCCATCCAATTCCCCAATGTTCCTTCATCAGGCGATTGCCCGATTTTAGTCGGAGCGTAAGTAATCCCTTTAATAATATACGGCTTACCTTCCACGAGCAATTGCCAATCATCATTATTATATTGCACTAAAGACACCTTGCCATGGCCCACGGTTTTCTTGATTCCGATAGTTTCCGGGACCGGCTTAATTTTCGCGGCTTCAGAAGCCAAATCCATCTTCACAAATTGCCCCGGGCTGGCAACCGTAACATCATTAGAAATATCATTATCAAAACCATTAAGAATATCAATTTTAGCGCCTTCTAATTTATAACCTAATTGCGGATTACGCCGCAAAAGAAAATTTATTTTTCCGATCGCCGCCTGCCCCACATACCAAGGAGTATGCCAATAAGTCCAACCGTAACTGCCGGGAAAATTCACCACAATCGCATAATAACATTTTAAAGCCTGAGTAATTAATCCCGCTTTTTCTAAGATTAAACCCGTGCAATATAATCTCACTCCCTGCGGCTCACTGGAAGTCGTCCATTTTACGAAAGCCGCTTCCAAATCCGGAGAATAAAGAAAATCCCAGGCATCCCCTTCTAAACGCTTATCCTTAATCACCGCTTTAAAAATCGGATCTTTACGCACCGCGCTATTATTAGGATAGATACCTTCGCCCACCGCGGCAATTAAACCTTCTTGATCAGTAACTAAATACTGATAATCTTTGGTTCCGATATTTTTAAATTCACCATACTTAGGATAATCCACAAAATCTTCATTTCCGGAATCCGCCAGCACCAACTTTGTGACCAATTGACTGACTTTTTTCTTTTCCACGATATCAATTGAACCGGTTTCAATCTTTTTAATGGTCTGTTCCGCGGCTAATCTCAGCGACCAAAACCAACCCCGCGGATCCCAAGCTTGGCCATAAGAATATTTGGCAATAATCAATTGAAAAATCTTTTTAGCATCAGCGGTTTTTTCCTGGCGCATTAAACTTTCAGCTTGAATAAAATAACAAGTCGCCACGTCATTTAATGACTGCACCGCTTCAATCTCTTTTTTATTCTTCGGTAATGCGCTTAAAGCCGCTTGCTCCTCGGCTGCTTCCTTTTGATATAAATCGATACACTCCTGGGTATATTTTTTAGTCGCTTCAAGATCTTTTTTTCCGTGCGCGATCCAAGCTTTAGTCGTTAAATCCCCGGAAGCTAATTTTTGGGGTGCATCCTGCGCCCAAGAAAAAGAGCCACAGAGAAATATTAAAAACAGCCCTAAAAAGAATCTTCTAGCATTTATCATTTTTTAACCAACTACTGCTCCGGCAGTAACCCCTTTAACAATATATTTTTGCATTAAGAGATAAACAATAATAATAGGTAAGGCCGTAATCGTTAAAGCCGCCATAAGTAACGGATAATTTGTCACAAACTCACCTTGAAAAGTCTGTAAAGCGACCTGTAAAGGCATGAATTGCCGATTATCAAAAATAATTAAAGCCAAGATATATTCATTCCAAACCGCCAAAGCGTTAAAAACAATCACCACTGCCAAAACCGGTTTCGCCAAAGGTAAAGCCACGTGCCACCAAATTCCGATTTTCGAACAACCATCAATCCGCGCGGCATCCTCAAGCTCTTTAGGCATCTTATCAAAAAAAGTTTTTAATAAAAAAATACTTGTCGAAAGCCCGACATTAATCATACACAAAATATAACCCACCGGAGTATTTCTTAAGTGCAATTTATTTAATAAAACATACAATGCCACAAAGCTTCCCGGAATCGGAATCATCATCGCTGCCATAAACATAATAAATAAAGCTTTGCTCCCCCAAAACTGTAAACGGCTGAAAGCATAAGCCGCCATGGAAGAAATAATCACAATCCCAAAAACCACCGAAGTCGTATAAATAATACTATTTAAAAAATAACGCCCGAACCCACCTTCTTTCCAAGCTAAAACATAATTTTCGAGGCGAAATTGATGCGGGATTAAAGAAATGTCTTTAAAAATCATATCTTGAGTTTTTAAACTCGAGACGATCATCCATAAAAGCGGATACAAGCAGGTAACGGCCACAGAAATTAAAAAAATGTGGATTAACGTATTAACGACAATCTTTTTACCTCTATAATAAAATAGTTGCTTCAATTTGTTCCCGCCTTTCCCGCTTATTTACCTTTTTTAGAAAAACGATATTGAATAAAAGATATCGCCACCAGGACCATCCCGAAAGTAATTCCCTGCGCGCAAGCATAACCAAAACGCGACGAACCGCGCATCGAGGCTAAAATCCTTAATACCGGAACCGAAGTATGCCCGGCAAACTCTCCTCCGACTAAGCTAACAATTAAAACAAAAACCTGCATCGTTCCTAAAACCGTCAAAATTGCCACCAGCACCATCACCGGAATCATTAAAGGAAAGGTAATTTTTTTAAATGACTGCCAGGCGCTGGCTCCATCCACTCGGGCAGCTTCATAAAGTTCACGCGGTATAGTTTGTAAACCCGCTAAGAAAATTAAAAATCCCCAACCAAACCCCTTCCAGCAGTGCACTAAACCCACCGTCGTTAACGCGGTATTCGGATCCGATAACCAATTATGCACTAAATTTGGCATTCCCATACCCGTAAGCGTACGATTAATAATATTCGCCCCATCAATATCATTAATAATAAAACGCCAGGCCATGCCCACCACGACTTCGAGATC
>CAIVOB010000180.1 GCA_903907475.1 Candidatus Omnitrophota bacterium | reverse complement strand
GGTAAAGAGCTCAAAAGAGCCGCCAAATAAATCATCCCCACATCTAAAGGCCAGCAAGAAAAAGAAAAATTTTTCTGAAACCACAAAATCTCTTCTTCTAAACGCTTAAATAAATTCTTAGTCGCTAAACCAATCTTTAAATTCCGGCTCAAGAAAATAAGAGCGCCTAATTTACCTAAGCGATTAATTTGTTTAAACGGATAAAACTCTTTCAACATGAGGACTAACTCATCACGAAGGCGATGCGCATGAGTTTTTTGTAATAAACCTGCCGCCACCGCCTGTTTAAGTAACGCTAACGTTGACGGTTCAATTTTAAAATTATAGCGTTGTTCAAAACGCACCGCCCTTAAAATCCTTGTCGGATCATCCAAAAAACTTAAAGCATGTAAAACTCGAATTTTGCCCGCGGCTAAATCTTTTTGCCCGCTGAAAAGATCAATCATCTGTTGGTCTTGACCGGGTAAAATTCTCAATGCCAGCGCATTAATCGAAAAATCACGGCGCCGAAGATCACCCTCCAAAGATCCGGGACTAACCACCGGAAGCATCGCCAAGCCCGGATAACGCTCTGTGCGCGCCGTGGCCACATCAACTTTCAAACCAGAAGCAAGCATCAAAGTCGCGGTTTTAAAACGATCATGCTTCCTTAAATCCGCCTTTAACCTTTTAGCCAATCTTTGAGCAAAATTAATGCCGTCTCCGATAACAATAATATCTAAATCAAAATTTTTTACCCCTAAGATTAAATCTCGTAAAAATCCTCCCACTAGATAGGCCGGCATTCCGGTTTCCTGGGAAACTTCAGCGGTTTCTCGTATAATTTTTTTCAATGCTTCAGGCACTAATTTAAAAGATGTTTTCATTTTTATCCCAATTTTTTCCTCTACGGACGAGGATGAAACAGTTTATGTACCGCTTTTAAACGCTCTTTGTCGATATGTGTATAAATCTGCGTTGTCGAGATATTAGAATGCCCCAGCATCTCTTGAACGGAACGCAGGTCCGCGCCTCTTTCCAACAAATGCGTGGCAAAAGAATGCCGCAGAGTATGCACCTTAACCGTTTTTTTAATTTTCGCTTCTTTGGCATAACGTTTAATCAATTTCCAGATCGATTGACGCGATAACGCATCCTGTGAACGGCTAAGAAATAGAAAATCTGAAGTTTTATTTTTTAAAAAATTTTTACGGCTAAAATCTAAGTAACGCTTAATACTATGAATCGCTTTTTTCCCGAGTGGGATAATCCTTTCTTTATTCCCCTTACCAATACAACGCAAGAATCCGATATCTAAATTCACGGCATTAATTTTTAGATCTGCTAACTCCGAAACCCGCATCCCTGTAGCATAAAGCGTCTCTAAAATCGCCTTATCTCTGGCCCCCTGACAATCGCGAGGATCCGGCTGATTAATTAAAGACTCCACTTCATTTAAAGAAAGTGTATCCGGAATTTTTTTCCACAATTTCGGAGAATCGATTAAAGTTGTCGGATCATTCTTTAAGACTCTTTCCCGTGCCAAAAAACGATGAAACATCCTAATCGCCGCCAATCGCCGCGAAATGCTATTGGGAGCGATGCGCTGTTCTTTTTCAAACAACATAAATTCTACGATATCATTCTTAGATATTTTAGATAACACAGTTAAACCGCGTTTAAGAATAAAATCTAAATAAATATTCAAATCTTGGCGGTAAGCAATAATCGTGTTCTTAGCTAAATTACGTTCCACCGACAAATAATCCAAGAATGAATCAATCAACTCTTTCATAATCAGTTATATTTTTCTCTGTTTACTAAAACAAATCATGCTTCAATTCTTGACCAATGGTAGTCATCGGACCATGCCCGGGATAAACTTTGGTTTCCAAGGGCAGCACAAATAATCTTTCGCGAATCGATCTTTCTAGCTCCTCCCGGCTACCTCCCGGTAGATCCCAGCGCCCCACTCCTTGGCAAAACAAGGTATCGCCGGTAAAAATAATATCATTTTGCGGTTGATGCATTAATAATCCAATTCCTCCCGGGGTATGGCCGGGTAAATGAATTACTTCCAACTCCAAACAATCTAATTTAATTAACGCTTTATCTTCTAAGCTCTTAATTTTCGATTCTACCCGATAAGAAAGAGAAAAATCCGCGGAAAGATTTAAAGCCGCATCCTGAAGCATCGGTATATCTAAGCGATGCGCCAAAATTGGAACCTTAAAATTATCATTGCAACCGATATGATCATAATGTCCATGAGTATTAATCACAATCTTCGGCGTTAATTTATACTTGCCTAAAACTACTTTTATCTTACGCTCTTGAGCTCCGGGATCAATAATAATCGCTTCTTTTTCCGCGGCGCAAGCAAGTACGTAGCAATTTACCTGCAAAGGCCCGACAACAATAGTTTCTAGAATCATATCAAATAATTCCTCACTTTAGGATAAACAAAATTACTTTCAATATTAACCTTAAGACGTTC
>CAIVOB010000179.1 GCA_903907475.1 Candidatus Omnitrophota bacterium | reverse complement strand
TGGCCTCGGGATACCCGAAAATACTCAAGCTCCATTGGCTAAAACCGACATTCGCGTAAAAACCACAAATTGCATTACCGTATAAGCTAACTTTAGAAAAATTTTATTCTGCGGGTGACACGGAGGCGGGTCCCATTTTTTTGCCCGCAGCCGCAGCGAGGACAAAAAAAAGGGTGCCGCAGTGGCAGGACCCGCCAAATAAAATTTTTCAGTTGTGGCGCAACAAGCGTCCGTACGAAAACCAAGTCAAGACAGACTGCCTGACGGCAGTCAGGGACCCGCTAAATTCATAACGGGACCCGTTAATAAAATTAAATCCGACCGGAAGCGATATTCATCTCACGAATCTGCTTATTCACCGGATGCTTGAGTAAGTCTTCAATACTAATCGGCAAGCGTTGCGACCAATTCAAAGCGCTAATCGTTCCGGGAACATTAAGGCGATACTGATACGGATCACCTTTAAAAATATCCGTTAAACTTAAAAGATCCCCAATTAAATTAATACAAAATATAGACTGCGAACTTAAAACAAATTTAAGCATCTTGGACAATAACTGTTTGTCACCCTTTTCTTTTAGCGGCCCCGAACAATCCAATAACTCCCAAAGCTTTTCTTTTTCCGCGTAAGTATTTTCATATAATTCAATAAAATCTCCCACTTCAGCCGAGCTTTTCCCTAAACCTTCTAGTAATTTATCTATGCTTTTTACTTCTTCCTTCCAACGCAAACGTCCATGCTTTGAAAGCTGAAGATTAAAAAGTTTGCTCTTAATTAATTGAAAATCAATACCACGTTGAGCGCATTTACGCATGAAAAGCCCTTCGTCAACCGTACCCGCTTCATATTGCCACCAAGCAAACCAATTCGTAGTATCGTGAGTCGAAAGCATTGCCACCGACAGCTCCCGGTACTCCTGGGGAAGAAGAAAATCATGGCGTTTATTCCAATCTTTAACCCAACGTTGTACATCGTTACCGGCAATCCCGAACTCATTCAACGTTTCGCGGCAAGATTGAGGAATGACTCCTAAATCTTCAGCGCACAAAAGCATTTTAGTATTTTCGACTAAAAGTTTTAAAATTTTCTTTCCATGTACTGCCCAAAGATTTTCTTCCGCCGGATCAAAAACACCGTTTAATCCCTGATTTTCTTCATCATCATAGTAAGAAATACTCCAAATCCGAAAAAGCCCCACCACATGGTCAATCCTTAAAATATTATAAAATTCCTGAGCAAATCTTAGTTTTTCTTTAATATAAAGATAGTTATTCCTGGCAATATTGTCCCAATTATAGGTCGGCATCCCCCAACGCTGGCCCTTAGCGCAATACATATCCGCAGGAGCTCCAGCAGCAAACTCCAGCTTAAAAAAATCCACATGCGCCCAGACATCAGCGCTATCCCGCGAAACTAAAACCGGTAAATCTCCTTTAAGAAAAATATTATTTTTAGCCGCATAACTCTGCGCCGCTTTAAATTGTTTAAAAATAACCCACTGCAACCACATTTGAAAAGTTATTTTTTCAATATTTTCTTTTTGAAAATTTTGCAAAGACTCTAAATGACGATCGCGATACTTTTCCTCCCATTCCTGCCAAGCCTGGCCCTGATGATACTCTTTTAAAATTTTAAAAAGTGCGAAATCTAATAACCAGTAAGAATTTTTTTGCTGGAACGCTTCAAATTCCACGCTTTCCGTTAAATCCTCAGCTAAAAAAACTTCCCAAAGCATTTTAAGCTTTTGTTGTTTTAAAGCATAATCTACGAATTGATTTTCTCGACGCGCGGATTTAAACTTTTTGCCTTTTAATCCCGGAAAGGCATTTAAATCAATATAGGCCGGTTCTAAAGCAAAGGAACTTAAAGCATCATACGGACAAAACAATGCACCCACTTCATTCATCGGTAGCAATTGCACAATGGAATGTTGAGTGCGCTTTGCCCAATCAATGATTTTTAATAAATCTCCTAAATCACCAATGCCATAACTATTTTTGGAATAAACAGAAAATAAAGGAACCAGGACCCCGGCGCGCTTAAAGAAACCAACTTCTTGCCAACGATCTTTAGAAAGAGACCCCGCTAATTGCTGACTAAGGTAAGATTCGGCCATTTTTTAAACTATCGCGCCGGAAAAATTAACGCGATTATTTTATCTGACCAAAATAAAGATAACAATGCCGCTAAAGAAAGAAACGGCCCGTAAGGAATAGTGTGATCCTTCTTCGTCAAAATATTAAACACACCAACTACTAAACCAAAAAACGGAGCAATGAAAAAAGTCAGTAGGGCTTGCTGCCAGCCTAAAAACGCCCCGATCATCGCTAAAAGCTTCACATCCCCTCCGCCCATCGATTCGGTTTCCCCATTAATTGCCGGCCGTCTAAGTAATTTAAAATAAATTAAATCGAAGATAACTCCGGTTAAATAAATAATCCCGCCACCGACAAAAATTCCCGCCAATGAACCTAATAAAGGAGAAAAATTAAAACTTAAGGGATGAAGCTTAAAACCCATCACGGAAACCATAATAAAACCGACAATCATCCCGCCAATCGAAATCTCATCCGGAATAATACGGTGCGGAATATCGATAAAAGTAGCAATCATTAAACCCCAGACCATCACTAAATAAATAAAAAAATAGTAACTTAAACCAAAACGCACAAAAAGTGCTAAAGTTAATAAAGCCGTTAACAGTTCCACTAAAGGATAGCGCAAGGAGATCTTCTCATGGCAAAAACGGCAACGGCCGCCAAGAAAGATGAAGCTTAAAAAAGGAATATTATCATACCCGGGAATGCGCTTCTGACACTTTGGGCAATGTGAACGCGGCCAAACTACCGATTCACTTTTTGGCATCCTATGAATACAAACATTTAAAAAGCTTCCCACAATCGAACCGAAAATAAAAACCACAATCTTAGCAATCATTGCTTATGCTCCTTTCCCTAACGCTTCTTGCATAATTTTAAGCGGAGGATTCTTACCCGTAAAATGACGAAAAGCAAAAACTCCCTGATAAAATAACATCCCTAAACCATTAGCGAAATTTAAATTATGCGCTTTAGCCAAAGCCAATAATTTTGTTTCCCGCGGGCTATAAATCAAATCATAAACAAATAATCCCGGGTGCAAATCACGCCCCGAAATTAAAAGCGCGTCCGTCGCCTGCATTCCCACTGGAGTAGCATTAACAAGCAGGTCTTTCTTTGCTAAATCTAAATCCGTAATTCTCCTTACCACATCAAATTTAGTTTCCGGATACTCAGAATTTAATTTTTTAAACAAACTTAAAGCTTTGAATTTATCCTGATCATAAATACAAAGCTCCTGAACTTTGAGTTTACCACAAGCAAAACTTACCGCTTTGGCTGCTCCGCCGGCTCCAATTAAGGCGACTTTCTGCGGGCGAATTTTTAATACTTTAAGATCCTGAATAAAACCTAAACCATCGGTATTAAAACCATGTAATTTCCCAAAACGATCAACCACCACGGTATTGGCGGCGCCAATTTTCTTAACCTCTACGGATTTAGTTTTTAAAAAACTCAAAATTTCTTCTTTATAAGGATAAGTGACATTAAAACCATAAATATTTTTAACTTTTAAACTTGCAATAAAATTTTTAAATTCCTGTGGCGGAATCGGAAAAAGCTTATATTTTGCTTTTATTTTTAAAGCCGCTAGCGCAGCGTTGTGCATCCGCGGAGAAAGACTGTGCTTAACCGGGAACCCTAATAAACCATAAATTTTTTCTTTTGTTTTTAAACTCATTTTTTTGCCAAAAGTTCAAAAAAGAACTGCCAATGACTATTTTGATAACGCGTAAAAGGCTCTCCATAACGCGATTTAAGCTCCTGGATCACTTCATCCGTAGATAATTGCCGATTTCTTAATGGTAAATCCGGGCCAACATCATCTAAAGGACGCTCACCATAAATAATCTCCCAAAAGCTCCCCCAATCATCTGGGCTAAAACTCTTAAAAGGCTCACCAAAATACATCCCTAATTCCGTTTCTTTAAGTAAATTACTCAAGGGGGGACTGCGGTATCCTGGTTGCGAAATATTCGGGGCAAAATTACTCACCACCACGTGAGCTTTCTTTAAATTAAACTGCAATAGAGAACTAACCGCATCACGAAAAATAAAAATCACTACTAAAAACATTAGCCCTGCCACGAGGAAAACCCTCGCGACTAACTTATTATGCGGCATATTTATTTATCGCGTTAAGATAGGCAGCCAGCGATGCTTCAATAATATCCGTACTTGAGCCACTCCCGCCGTAAATCACTCCCTTAATAGCTAATTTCAAATTAACATGCCCCAAGGCGTCTTTACCGGAAGTAACGGCTTCCAAGCGAAAATCTTCTAATTTTGCTTTTAATCCGATGATTTTATCGATCGCTTTAAAACAGGCATCAATCGGCCCATCCCCGAAAGATACTCCCTCCAAGAATTTACCTTTTTTTAAAAGTACAACTTTGGCCTCCGGCTTAATCAAAGTCCCGGACTGGGTGTGAAAACTTTTCAATTTCCAAACCGGATTACGCTGGCTAATCTGATCTTCCACAATAAATCTGAGATCATCATCAAAAATCTCTTTTTTCTTATCAGCGATGACTTTAAATTTAGCAAAAGCTTTATTCAACTGTTGATCATTTAATTTAAAACCTAAAATCATTAAACGATTCTTAAAAGCATGCCTTCCGGAATGTTTTCCCAAAACCAATTGGCTGGCGGCAACTCCGACATCATGCGGATCCATAATCTCATAAGTCTCTCTTTTCTTTAAGATCGCATCTTGGTGAATTCCGGATTCATGACGAAAAGCATTCTTTCCTACAATCGCCTTATTCGGAGCAATAATAATATTCGTTAAATTACTCACTAAACGCGAAGTACGCAATATTTCCTGAGTTTTAATTTGCGTATAAAAATCACCGAAAACATCCTGACGAGTTTTAAGCGCCATAACAATCTCTTCTAATGATCCATTGCCCGCCCGTTCCCCAATGCCATTAACCGTACAATGCACCTGACGGGCGCCGGCTAAAATTGCCGACAATGAATTCGCCGTAGCTAAACCTAAATCATCATGACAATGAATAGCAATAACTGCCTTTCGAATGTTAGGAACATTATTACGGATATCGGTAATTAAAGTATAAATTTCTTGCGGATAGCTATACCCAACAGTATCCGGGATATTAATTGTCCGGGCACCTTCAGAAATAGCCGCTTCGATTATCCGATAAAGAAAACTTCTTTCAGAGCGTGTTGCATCTTCAGGAGAAAATTCGATATCGGCGCAGAGTTTTCTCGCACTCCGAGTTGCCTCTTTCGCCAAAGATAAAATCTCGGCTTCAGCTTTTTTAAATTTATACTGGAGGTGAATTTTAGAAGTTGCCAAAAAAATATGAATGCGCGGATTTTTAGCGATCTTTAAAGCTTTATGCGCCGCTAAAATATCCGGTTTTAAACAACGCGCCAAAGCACAAATCA
>CAIVOB010000178.1 GCA_903907475.1 Candidatus Omnitrophota bacterium | reverse complement strand
ATTAATTTAAAATTTTCAATATATTCGTTTTTTTTGAGAATCGCCATAATCGCCTTAATATTATTGGAAGACGGTAAATCCACGGTTTCCCGCTTGATCATAATGGCGTTACGGATAATTGTAAAAATATCTGCGATTAAATCTGATCTTGACATGAGACCCCCGTTTTTACCAGCTTGCTTTTTTCACGCCCGGAATAAGCCCTTGCCAGACTAACTCCCGAAAACACATCCGACAAAGCTGGAACCTTCTTAAATACCCGTTTGCCCTGCCGCAAATCGAACAACGATTATATTTGCGCGTTGAAAATTTTGCTGGTCTTTTCCATCTTGCGATTTGTGAATTTTTGGCCATTTTTTTCTTTATTCCTTATCTTTAAAAGGCATCCCAAAAGATTTTAGCAAAGCTCTTGCCTGCTCAATACTCTTGGCATTTTTAATTACAAATGTAATATCCATACCCTGTGTGCGCGTAATCCGATCATACTCAATTTCCGGAAAAAAGATCTGTTCACTTAAACCCAAAGTATAATTAAAGCCCTGATCGAAAGCATCCCGAGAAACACCCCGAAAATCCCGAATCCTCGGTAAAGCAATATTTAACAAACGATCCATAAACTCATACATCATCGCGCGGCGTAAAGTGACTTTCGCTCCTACAGACTGGCCTTGCCGAACTTTAAAATTTGCAATCGCTTTTTTAGCTTTACGCACGATCGGTTTCTGACCGGTGATGAGGCCTAATTCATCAACGGATTTTTCTAACAACTTTACATCTTGTGTTCCTTCGCCGATACCCATATTAACCACAATTTTACTCACAGAAGGCACGGCCATTTTATTTTTAATTTTAAATTCACTCATTAACTGCGGAGCGATTTCAGCGCGATATTTTTCTAATAGTCTGGGTATCATTTTAGAGTGCCTCTTTACAAGCTTTACAAACTCTTGTTTTAGTTCCGTCTTTTAAAATCACTGCTCCCACACGGGCAGGTTTTGAACAATGCTTACAAAAAACCATTAAATTAGCGATAGCGACCGGCATTTCGATCGAAATAATTCCACCCTTTTGATCTTGGCTGGTTTGGCGCTTATGTTTCTTAGCTAAATTCAATCCTTCCACAAGAGCGCGCTTGCCATCTTCGATCACATTAATTACTTTACCCTGTTTGCCGCGGTCTTTACCTTTAGTGATCACCACAATATCATTTTTCTTAATTTTTTGCATTAAATTACCTCTGGTGCTAAAGAAATTATTTTATTAAAATTTTTATCCCTTAATTCACGCGCTACCGGACCAAAAACACGCGTGCCACGCGGATTATCTTTATCATCAATAATCACGATGGCATTACGGTCAAAACGTAAAATCGAACCATCGGCGCGCCTAATGTCATGCCGCGTACGCACAACCACCGCCCGCGCCATCTCTCCCTTTTTCACCGCTGCTCCGGGAATCGACTCCTTAATATTTACTTTAATGACATCTCCAATCTGAGCGTTGAAACTACCCATTTTTCCTAAAACACAAATCAGCGACGCTTTCCGCGCTCCAGTATTATCCGCCACATCAAGAATACTACGTAATTGTAACATTTAGGCAATCTCCTCCGGGCTCACTAAATGCGCCGCCAGAGCCTTCTTAATTACTTTTTTTACCATAAAACGTTTATCTTTTGATAATGGGCGCGTCTCCACGATTTCCACCGTATCCCCTAATTTCGCGATACCTTTTTCATCATGCGCCTTAAATTTATTATGCAATTTCACCGTCTTGGCATATTTGGCGTGCCGGGTTAAATGCATCGTCTTCACAACAACTGTCTTTTGCATCTTATCGCTCACAACTTCTCCAATGAAATTCTTTTGCTTACCCATCTTATTTGTCTTTCTTGGTATTTAAGATTGTCCTAATCCGCGCAATATCTTTTTTAATCAGGCCAAACTTATGTGGCTTCTCCACAGTTCCAGTATAACGTTGAGTATTTAACTTCGCTAATTCCTCATACAAAGCTTTTTCTTTCACTAATAATTCTTCGCGGCCTAAATTTCTTAACTCTTCTGGTTTCATATTATTTATGTATCCTCGTAACAAATTTTGTGCGTAACGGGATTTTATAAGCCGCCAGGCGAAAACACGCTTTGGCATACTCTTCCGGAACGCCACCTAATTCAAAAAGTACGCGCCCTCTTTTTACCACACAAACCCAATGATCTAAATCACCCTTACCCTTACCCATGCGCACTTCCGCGGGTTTCTTGGTAATCGATTTATCCGGAAAGATTCTAATCCATAACTTCCCGCCCTTATGTAATTGACGCGCCAAAATTACGCGCACCGCTTCAATTTGGGTATTTTTAATCCAACCATTCTCTAAAGACTTTAATCCAAATTCTCCAAAAGCCACCGTCGCTCCGGTATTAGCTAAACCCCGCCGCTGACCTTTTTGTAATTTACGATATTTTACCCGCTTGGGCATTAAAACCATTTTTTACCCCTTAATTTGGCCGCGCCGGCCTAAAAGATTCTTTAGGCTGTTGCTGATTTACGGTTTTGGTGTTTTCTTGAATAAAACCCTTACCCAAAATATCACCTTTATAGATCCAAACTTTTACGCCGATTAGACCATAGGTCGTCAGTGCTTCGGCAAAACCATAATCAATATCCGCGCGTAATGTTTGCAAAGGAACTTTGCCAACTTTATAAGTCTCCCGGCGGCCCATCTCCGCGCCATTAAGCCTTCCTGAACAACTCACCCGGATTCCTTTAACGCCGCTGGCCATTGATTGTTCCATCGCTCTTTTTACGGCCCGACGAAAAGCAATTCTTTTCTCTTGCTGCATAGCAATATTTTCAGCTACCAGTTGCGCATCCCAAGTAGGATTATTAATCTCTTGGATATCAATGGAAAATTCACTTTTCACAATATTATTTAAATCTGCGCGCAATTTTTCAATATCCGATCCGTGCCGGCCGATGATAATCCCGGGACGCGCCGAATAAATACGAATGCGAATCTTCTCTGATAATCTTTCAATAATAATTTTAGAGATCGCCGCCTGTTTAAATCTACTTTTAATAAATTTTCTAATTTTAAAATCCTGTTGAATAAACAACGGATAATCTTTGGCTTTCGCAAACCAACGCGAATGCCACTGCCGAATGAAACCGATCCTTAATACTAGAGGACTTACCTTATGTCCCATAACTTATTCTCCTGACTTTAAATCCAACTCGATTTTAATATGACATGTCCGCTTGACAATTGACGCCGCCCGTCCAAAAGCCGCCGCTTTAAATCTTTTCCACATCGGCCCGGGATTACAAACAATTTTTGAAATGTATAACTTCTCCGCCGCAAAACCTTTAACTTTGGCATTTGCCACCGCGGACTTTAATATTTTGATTAAATATTCTTTGGCTCTTTTATTTAAATGCAATAAAATACTGTTGGCTTCAGTGACACCTTTACCCCGGATAAGATCCATCACGATCCGCACCTTAGGCGGAGAAACTCTAATAAATTTTCCTTCAGCTTTTGCAATCATTTTTAAGTCTTCTCCAACGCTTTCTTAGCTTTTATACCGCCATGTTTCCTAAAGATTCTTGAAGGTGAAAATTCCCCCAATTTATGACCAACCATATTCTCGGTAACAAACACCGGAACGTGTTTTTTGCCGTCGTAAACCGCAAAAGTTAAACCCACAAAATCCGGGATAATCGTCGAACGCCGGCTCCAGGTTTTAATCGCCTGACGTAAACCCGTCTGAGTCGCTTTGCGAACTTTCTTTAATAAACTTTCCTCAACGTATGGACCTTTTTTTAATGAACGTGGCATATTATGGTTTCCTTCTCTTAACGATAAACTTATTAGAATACTTATTGCGATTACGCGTGCGATACCCTTTAGTCGGCTGGCCCCAAGGAGTAACCGGATGCGGGTTACCTTGACCCGACTTACCTTCTCCACCGCCATGCGGGTGATCGACAGGATTCATCACCACACCACGCACCGAGGGCCGAATTCCCAACCAACGGCTTTTTCCCGCTTTACCTAAAGTAATTGACTCATGTTCAATATTACCGATCTGGCCGATTGTGGCATGGCAATCCAAACTCACTAACCTGATTTCTCCCGAAGGTAGGCGCATATGCGCAAAATCACCATCTTTGGCCATAATCTGAGCGCTCGTTCCGGCGCTGCGCACAATCTGTCCGCCTTTACCTTTAAATATTTCGATATTATGCACTAATGTACCGGAAGGAATGTTGCGCAATAAAAGACAATTACCAACTTTGATATCAATATCTTTCTGGTTACTGGAAATAATCACATCTCCAACATTTAAGCCTACTGCCGCGATAATATAACGTTTCTCTTTATTGGGATATTCCACTAAAGCAATCCGCGCTGAACGATTAGGATCGTACTCAATAGCCAGGACCTTAGCCTGCTCTTCAAAAATATTTCTTTTAAAATCAATAATCCGCAACATGCGTTTATGTCCACCGCCGATATGCCGCGTCGTGATCCGGCCATAGGCATTTCTCCCTCCGGTGCGCTTAATCGGAAGCAACAAAGAACGCTCAGGTTTATTTTTCGTGATCTCCTTAAAATCCGGACCACTCATATGCCTTCTAGAAGGAGTTGTCGGTTTAAATTTTATGATTCCCATATTATGCGACCTCTATTTTCTGACCCGCGACCAATGTTACCACTGCTTTTTTTGAGTCTGTCATGCGGCCTAATTGTTGTCTTACCCTTTTTAGCTTCCCAAAAGAAACAAAAGTATTCACGTTTTTAACTTTAACTTTGTAAAGCTGCTCGACCGCTTTTTTAATTTGAATTTTATTAGCAGAATTAATAACTAAGAAAAGATATTTATTCAAAGGCTGATACATGCTTGATTTTTCGGTCGTCAAAAGCGCTTTAATAATAATCGGTGAGCTACTCATTACTTTAACCTCGCAGTCAAATCTGCTAAGCCACTTTTAGTAATCAATAATTTTTGATTATTCATTACTTCATAAGCATGGCAATCGCGCGCTAAATCCAGCGTTAGAAAATCAATATTCTTTAAAGCCTTCTTAGCGTCCGGTGAAACTTTATCTGTTAAAAATAAAACTTTCTTTAACTTTTTTTCTTTTGCCGAAAATAAATTTAAATTACTGAAGATCTTAATTGCCGCTTTAGTCTTAGGCTCAAGCAAATTAAACTCGTCTAAAACCAGGAAATTATTCTCTTTTAATTTAGCATTAAGGCTAGTTTTTAACGCCCCGGCTTTAATTTTTTGCGGAACGTCATATCCAAAATCACGCGGATGCGGGCCAAATACTACCCCGCCATGTCTCCAAAGCGGAGAACGCGTTGAACCCACACGCGCCCGGCCCGTACCTTTTTGTTTCCAAGGTTTCTTACCACCTCCGGGGACTTCGCCCCGGGTCTTGGTTGAGGCCAATCCTTGACGCTGATTCGCTTTATAGCTTTCGATCGCTTGGTGTAAACAATCGGCATTCAATGTCCCGTCGAAAACTTTTTCGTCCAGCTTAATCATATCAACTTCCTTGCCTAAAGAATTATATACAGGTAGAGTAAACATTATTTCTTAACCGTTACTTTCTTGGCTCTTTTTTTCAAAGCCTTAGTGATTACTAAATATCCATTCTTATGCCCAGGAACTCCGCCTTCAACTAATAAGATGTTATTTTCTAAATCCACGCGAATGATTTTTAAATTTTGTAAGGTTACTTTTTCAGCTCCCATATGTCCGGGCATATGATGCCCTTTCCAAACTCGGCCCGGGGTAGTGGTCGATCCGATCGAACCGACGCGGCGATGCGAAGTAGAACCATGCGTGCGCGGTCCGCCCTTCCAATGCCAACGTTTCATCCCTCCTTGAAAACCTTTACCAATCGAGATACCGCTGACATCAACATAATCGCCTTCTTTAAAAAGATCAACTTTCAATTCATCGCCCACTTTATACTCCACGCCGGCTTCTTTGGAAAGATCTTTAATTACTTTGCGCGGAGCAATTTTTAATTTTTTAAAAAATCCCGCTTGAGCGTTTTTAAGGCTTTTCTCTTTCGCTAAATCAAAACCCAATTGCACATTCTTATCCATAACCATTAAAACCGGACAAGGCCCGGCTTCAATCGCCGTCACTCCGACTAAACTGCTATCGCTTGCAAATACCTGAGTCATTCCAATCTTCTTACCAATTAATCCAATCATTATAATTTATCCGTTTTTTATTTTATTACTTGATCTCTACGTCCACTCCTGCGGGAAGGTTCAATTTCCTTAATGAATCGATGGTCTTGGCTGTGGGTTCAAAGATATCAATAAGGCGCTTATGAGTAGATAAATCAAATTGTTCTCGTGATTTTTTATCAACATGCGGAGAACGCAATACCGTGTAAATCTCTCTTTTGGTCGGTAGCGGTACGGGACCGGAAATCTTGGCCCCGGTACGCTTAACGGTATCCACAATCTCAATTACTGCCTGATCTAAAAGCCGGTGATCATAGGCTTTTAATTTAATGCGAATTTTTTGCGTATTCATTTTTTATGCAATAACCTCAGTAACTACCCCTGCCCCTACGGTATGGCCGCCTTCACGAATCGCGAAACGTGACTCTTTCTCGATGGCAACCGGAGTAATTAACTCTACTTCCAAAGTAACATTGTCACCAGGCATCACCATCTCCACGCCAGCCGGAAGCACTGCCGAACCGGTAACGTCAGTAGTTCTAAAATAAAACTGCGGACGATAACCTTTAAAAAACGGGGTATGTCTTCCGCCTTCTTCTTTCGTTAAAATATAAACTTGCGCTTTGAATTTAGTATGCGGCAGAATTGATTTCGGAGCGGCAATAACCATTCCGCGTTCGATATCATTTTTTTCTACCCCTCTTAAAAGCAGTCCGACATTATCACCGGCCTGGCCTTCATCAAGCAACTTGCGGAACATTTCGATTCCGGTAACGACCGACTTTTTAGCTTCAGGGCGTAACCCGATAATCTCAACTTCTTCGCCAACTTTTACCTTACCACGTTCAATTCTTCCGGTGGCAACAGTTCCTCGGCCTTCAATACTAAAAACATCTTCCACCGCCATCAGTAACGGCTTATCTAATTCACGCGGAGGAAGAGCAATAAAATCATCACAAGCTTTAATTAAATCCAAAATCGGCTTACAATCTGCTGAGGTTGGATCATTTGCTCCGGCGTTAGCCTTGGAAGCACTACCGCGAATAATCGGAGTTTTATCTCCCGGATATCCGTATTTGGTGAGCAATTCTCTAACTTCCATCTCCACCAAATCCAATAACTCATTATCGGTAACTAAATCGCATTTATTTAAAAATACTACCATTGAAGGCACGTTAACCTGACGCGCTAAAAGTATATGCTCTCTGGTCTGCGGCATCGGGCCATCAACCGCTGAAACCACCAGGATTGCGCCATCCATCTGCGCCGCGCCGGTAATCATGTTTTTGATATAATCAGCATGGCCAGGACAATCGATATGCGCATAGTGACGCGCGTCTGATTCATATTCCACGTGGGCTACGGCAATGGTGACAGTTTTTGTCTCATCGCGCACGGTACCACCTTTAGCAATATCAGAATATTCTTTGGCGGTCGCTTTACCTAACTTTGCGGAAACATTAACAATCGCCGCAGTTAAAGTCGTCTTACCATGATCAATATGACCGATGGTTCCGATGTTTACGTGAGGCTTACTTCTAACGAATTTTTCCTTAGCCATTTTACTTTTCCTCCTGTTTTTTAAAAAAATTATTACTTTAAAAAGTTTTTCTCGCGTTAGTATTTGTTGATCCTGAAACTACTTTTTCCGCTACACTAGCCGGAACCTCAGAATAGAACGAAGGTTCCATTGTATACGAAGCGCGGCCTTGTGTCAAGGATCTTGTTACGGTTGCATAATTAAAAACTTCCGACAGCGGAACGTTAGCACGAATCGTTCTTAGATTTAATCTTTGCCCCAAAGCAATTATTTTTGCCCGACGGCTAGAAAGATCGCCGATGATTTGCCCCATGAACTCTTCCGGGACAACAACTTCAATATCCATAATCGGTTCTAATAAAACCGGATTTGCTTTTTTCATTCCGTCTTGAAAAGCGATTGATCCGGCCATTTTAAATGCTAACTCTGATGAATCAACGTCATGATATGAACCATCAACTAAAACCACTTTGACATCCGTCACCGGATATCCGGCTAAAACGCCATTTTTTGCCGCGCCCATAATTCCTTGTTTTACAGCCGGAATAAATTCACGCGGAATCGATCCGCTTTTAATTTTATCTTCAAATGTAATTCCCGTACCCGGAACTTCCTGCGGGCTCATCTCCACCACGCAATGCCCATATTGCCCGCGGCCACCAGACTGCGAAATAAATTTTCCCACGCTATTAACGCTTCTTTTAATTGTCTCTCGATACGCAACTTGCGGCGCGCCCACGGTCGCTTCAACATTAAACTCCCGCAAAATACGATCAATAATAATTTCCAAATGCAATTGACCCATTCCGGCAATTAACGTCTGGCCGGTTTCCTGATTATAAGAAACTCTAAACGACGGATCCTCTTCTTCTAATTTATGCATCGCTAAACCTAATTTTTCTTGAGCGTCCTTAGACTTAGGCTCAATCGCCTGCTGAATAACCGGTTCCGGAAAACGCATCGCCTCAACTAAAATAGGATTTTTTTCCGTACAAAGCGTGTCCCCAGTTTTAGTATCTTTTAACCCCACCACCGCGGCAATATCTCCGGTAGAAATACTATCCGTAACTTCCTGACGGTTAGCATGCATCTTGACAATTTTTGTCACCCGCTCTCTTTCGCGTTTAGTAGCATTATAAATATAAGTCCCGGAAGTTAATGTCCCAGAATACATCCGAATAAAATAAATCTTTCCCACAAAAGGATCAGTGGCAACTTTAAAACACAAAGCCGTGAAAGGCGCGCTATCATCAGCCTTTACCTCTTCAAATTCTCCGGTATCCGGATGCGTACCCTTAATTGGTGGTACATCAATCGGCGAAGGCAAGTAATCTTTAACCGCATCCAAAACTAATTGCACGCCTTTATTTTTAAAAGCCGTACCGCATAATACCGGCACAAATTTATTAGCAATACAACTGCGACGAATCGCTTCTTTTAACTGCGCATTCGTAACAGTTTTTCCAGAAAGATATGCCTCAGCAATTAAATCATCACCTTCTCCAACTTTCTCAACTAAGATCATACGATATTTTTCATAATCTTCGAGCATATCTTCTGGCACATCTTTAATCTCAATATCTTTACCTAAATCATCTTTGTAATGTATAAGTTTTTTCTCCACTAAATCCACCACGCCGCTAAATTCTAATTCTTTTCCATATGGCAACTGAATTGCCGCAACATTCGCCGCTAATCTTTCCCGCATCTGTGCAATAACATCAAAAAAATTTGATCCAGTGCGATCCATTTTATTAACAAAAGCAATCCGCGGCACGCCATAACGATCCGCTTGGCGCCAAACCGTTTCCGATTGCGGCTCTACTCCGCCCACCGCGCAAAAAACAACCACTGCGCCATCTAAAACTTTTAAAGATCTCTCCACTTCAATCGTAAAATCTACGTGGCCGGGAGTATCAATTAAATTGATACTGATATCTTTCCAAACACAGGTCGTCGCAGCCGCGGTAATTGTAATTCCTCTTTCCTGCTCCTGAACCATCCAGTCCATCGTCGCGGCTCCATCGTGGACTTCCCCAATTTTATAATTCTTTCCCGTATAAAATAACACCCGCTCGCTGGTCGTAGTCTTTCCCGCGTCAATATGGGCAATAATTCCGATATTCCTGATTCTCTCTAAAGGTATCTTTCGCATTTTAATTTTTTAGTTTTATGTTTTCCTCTATACACTATATAATAATTTATTTACCAACGGAAATGCGCGTAGGCTTTGTTGGATTCTGCCATCTTATGCGTATCATCTCTTTTCTTAATCGCAGAACCTTCACCCTTAAAAGCGGAGATAATCTCATCAGCTAATTTTTCCTGCATCGGCTTACCTTTGCGATTTTGCGCGAAATCTCTTAACCAACGTAAAGCAATCGAGGTTCCTCTTTCCTGCCTAACTTCAATCGGCACCTGATAGGTTGCTCCACCGACCCGGCGCGGTTTAACTTCTAAACGCGGACGAGCGTTATCCAATGCTTTATAAAAAACCTTCAAAACATCCTCTTCATTTAAATTCTTTAAAACAATATCGAAAGCATCATAAACGAGCTTTTCCGCCACTGCTTTTTTCCCATCTAACATCACCATGTTGATAAATTTGGCGATAATCTTACTATTAAATTTGGGATCCGCTAAAATTACTTTTTCCTGTGCTTTTCTTCTTCTCATTTTTATCCTCTATTATTTCCGCTTAAAAAATTATTAAGCCGCCTTCGGTCTCTTTGCTCCATATTTTGAACGCGATCTTCTGCGCGCAGTGACTCCGGAAGCATCCAGCGCACCGCGCACTAAATGATAACGCACACCCGGTAAATCTTTTACCCTACCCCCACGCACTAAAACAATGGAGTGTTCCTGTAAATTATGCCCTTCTCCCGGTATATACGCCGTAACTTCAATCCCCGTCGTTAATCTAACCCTGGCAATTTTACGTAAAGCAGAGTTAGGTTTTTTCGGCGTCATAGTACGCACTTGAAGGCAAACACCCCTTCTCTGCGGACAAGCAAACAATGCCGGAGATTTACTTTTCTTAATTTTAGAAGTTCTACCAAATCTAATTAACTGCGCAATTGTGGGCATAGATTATTCCTTTTCTTCTTTCGCCTGTTTACCATCAACAGCTGTTTTTACGACTTCAATATCGCGATGCGCTCTAAATCCGGTACCAGCCGGGATTAAATGGCCCACGATAACATTCTCCTTTAAACCAAACAATTCATCAACTTTACCACTGGTGGCAGCTTCCGTTAAAACTCGCGTCGTCTCCTGGAAACTAGCGGCAGAAATAAAGCTTTCTGTCGTTAAAGACGCTTTGGTAATACCTAAAAGTAAAGGTGTCGCTTGAGCGGGTTTCTGTCCTTTTTTAATCACGCGGGTATTTTCTTTTTGAAAAACCCATTTATCAACCTGCTGCGTCGCTAAAAACTCAGTATCTCCCGGATCCTCAATTCTGACCTTTTTTAACATCTGGCGAATAATGACTTCGATATGCTTATCATTAATGCGCACACCCTGCAAACGATAAACTTCTTGCACTTCATTCACTAAATACTCCTGAAGCACTTTATCTCCGCAAACACTTAAAATATCCTGTAAAACCACTGGGCCATCGGTAAGCTGTTGGCCCGCGCTAACCTTATCGCCTTTATAAACATTAGGATGTTTACCATGAGGAATAGCATACTCTCGAGCCATGCCGGTTGCCGATTTTATAATAATCACCCGTTGATTCTTTTTACTCTCGCCAAATTCCACGAATCCGTCAATTTCACTAATCACCGCCGGATCTTTCGGCCTGCGCGCTTCAAAAAGTTCTGCTACTCGCGGTAACCCTCCGGTAATATCACGAGTTTTAACAACCGTACGCGGAATCTTCGCTAAAAGATCTCCACCTCCGACACGTTCGCCATCTTTAACAATAATATGCGCGCCAATCGGAATAGGATAAATACCTAAAACTTCTTTTTTATCATCTAAGATCACAACCTGAGGATGATATTCCGGTTTATGATCCACCACCACGCGTTCACTTAATTTAGTCACCGGATTCACTTCTTCACGCATCGTGACATTTTCACGTAAATCTTCAAAACGCACGATACCTCCAACTTCAGTAAGTACCGGTAAAGTATAGGGATCCCAACGCACAAAAATTACTCCCTTTTTAACCTCTTCACCGTCAGGAATCGTAATCAAAGCACCTTGCGGAATTGGATAACGTTCTAATTCCCGGCCCTGAACATCATTAACACTGATTGCCCCGTTACGATTTAAAACCACGTTTTCCTTATTCTTTAAGGTAACCCTTAAACTATGATATTTAATTAAACCTTCATTTTTAGCTTTAATAAAAGACTGCTCGATAGTTCTAGAAGCCGTACCACCGATATGGAAGGTTCTCATCGTTAACTGCGTACCCGGTTCACCAATACTCTGCGCGGCAACCACTCCGATCGCCTCTCCTAATTCAATTAGTCTTCCGGTAGATAAATTACGGCCATAACATTTAGCGCACACGCCTCTTCCGGATTCACAAGTTAAAACACTCCGGATACGGATTTTTTCGATCCCTAATTTTTCAATTAAATCCGTTTTCTCCTCAGTAATTTCGCTTCCTTGCTCCACAATTACCTCGTCGGTAATAATATCCACCACATTGTCTAAAGCCACTCTTCCGATAATTCTATCCTTTAAGCTCACAACTTCTTCGTCGCCTTCCACCAACGCCGAAACTGTAATTCCGTTTAATGTCCCGCAGTCATCTTCGCAAACAATGACTTCTTGAGCCACATCTACCAACCTCCGGGTTAAATATCCGGCATCGGCTGTTTTTAATGCGGTATCGGCTAAACCTTTACGCGCACCATGGGTAGAAATAAAATACTCTAAAACATTTAAACCTTCCCGGAAATTAGCAGTAATCGGGTTTTCAATAATTTCTCCGCTGGGCTTGGCCATCAATCCACGCATCCCGGCCAGCTGCCTTACCTGAAGGCGTGAACCACGCGCTCCGGAATCGGCCATCATAAAGATTGGATTAAAAGAATCCATTCCTTTAAATAATAAATCTGAAATCCTATCCGTAGCATGCGTCCAGATATCAATTACTTTAGATTTACGTTCGCTATCGGTAATGATACCTTTACGGTATTGATCTTCCACTTTAGCAACTTCCGCTTTGGATTCCTTTAATACTTCCGGCTTTTCTAAAGGCACCGTCATATCGTCAATCCCAATCGAAATACCGCCGTGCGTGCCCATCTCAAAACCTAAACGTTTAATGTCATCCAATAATTTTATCGTCGTGGTGTGCCCAAACCTTTTATAACAACTGACCACAATATCACTAATTTTCCCTTTATTTAACTCGCGATTCACATAACCAAATTCCGGAGGTAAAATCTGATTAAATAATACTCTCCCCACGGTAGTGGTTAAGAGTTGCTTTTCACCGATCACTTTTTTCTGGTCAAAATCATACACTCCATTAACGCGAATCTTAATTTTAGCGTGCAACTCTACCGCCTTGTCATCATAAGCCACGAGAACTTCATCCGCGCTACAAAAACTCTTTCCTTCGCCAAGTGCGCCAGCTTTTTCTTTGCTTAAATAATGTACCCCTAGAATAATATCTTGAGTCGGCGAAATTACCGGCCGGCCATCAGCAGGCGAAAAAATATTATTAATCGCCATAATTAAAACTTTTGTCTCTAATTGCGATTCCAAAGATAACGGAACATGCACCGCCATCTGGTCACCATCGAAGTCAGCGTTAAACGCGGTACAAACTAAGGGGTGAATTTTTATCGATTTTCCTTCAATTAATAACGGCTGAAAGGCCTGAATACCTAAACGATGCAGCGTGGGTGCGCGGTTAAGCATTACTGGATGATCTTTAATTACCTCGTCCAAGATATCCCAAACCTCAATTTTACCACGCTCGACCATGCGCCGGGCGCCTTTAATCGTATGCACAAAACCTTTTTCTCTTAATTTTTTAATAATAAAAGGCTCAAATAACTCTAAAGCCATCTGTTTAGGGAGGCCGCATTCGTGCAGCTTTAATTCTGGGCCAACAACGATTACCGAGCGACCAGAATAATCCACGCGTTTACCTAAAAGATTTTGCCGGAAACGTCCTTGCTTGCCCTTAAGCATATCAGAAAGGGATTTTAGAGGACGATTATTAGCGCCATTTACCGCTTTACCATGACGGCCATTATCTAAAAGCGCATCTACCGCTTCCTGGAGCATTCTTTTTTCATTACGAATAATAATCTCCGGAGCGCTTAACTCCATCAATTTTCTTAAACGATTATTACGGTTGATTACCCGACGATACAAATCATTTAAATCACTCGTCGCGAATCTTCCACCCTCAAGCGGAACTAAAGGACGTAAATCCGGCGGAATGACCGGTAAAATCCCTAAAATCATCCACTCCGGCTTATTGCCGCTTTTCTTAAAATCTTCGACGATTTTCAAATTTTTGATTGCTTTGCGGTTACTTAAAACATCTTTAGATTTTTCCAAATCTTTTCTAAATTTACGACAAACCGCATCTAAATCCAATTCTTTTAAGAGCTCAGAAATCGCTTCCGCACCGATCTTAGCTTTAAAATTTGATCCATATTTACTAACTGCTTCCTGATACTGCTCATCAGTAAGTAATTCCTTTTTCTTTAAAGGAGTAGAACCCGGATCAACCACCACATACTCCTCGTAATAAATAATTCTTTCTAAATCTCTTAAACCGATATCTAAAAGCGCGCTCATGCGGCTCGGTACAGCTTTAAAAAACCAAATATGGGTCACCGGAGTGGCTAAATCAATATGCCCCATGCGTTCACGGCGCACACTTGAACGATCTACCGTAACTCCGCAGCGGTCACAGGTAATTCCTTTAAATTTAATTCCTTTATATTTACCGCAGTTACATTCCCAATCCCGCACCGGGCCAAAAATCTTTTCGCAAAACAAGCCGTCTTTTTCGGGTTTCAGCGTGCGATAATTAATCGTTTCCGCTTTTTTGACCTCGCCTTTAGTCCAGGATTTAATTACCTGAGGGCTGGCAATCTTAATTGAAATACTATCAAACGAAACGATTTCTTCCATTATTTAGCCTTTTCTGTTCGGATATCAAGGCCTAAGCCTTGCAACTCTTTTATTAAAACGTTAAACGACTCCGGAGTTCCGTGCGTTAAACGTTGTTCGCCTTTAACAATCGCTTCATAAATCCGCGTGCGGCCATTAACATCATCACTTTTTACCGTCAACATTTCTTGTAAAGTGAATGCCGCCCCATACGCTTCTAAAGCCCAAACTTCCATCTCTCCTAATCTCTGTCCACCAAATTGCGCTTTACCGCCCAATGGCTGTTGCGTCACCAAAGAATAAGGTCCGATTGAACGGGCATGAATCTTCTCGTCGACCAAATGAATTAATTTTAAAATATACATATAACCCACAGTAACTCTTTGATCAAAAGGCTCACCGCTATAACCATCATAAAGCGTAATCTTACCGTCTTCCGGCAAGCCCGCTTTTTTCAATAACTCTTTAATTTCACTTTCCTTGGCTCCGTCAAATACCGGACAACTGACATTCATTCCCAAAGCTTTAACCGCCCAACCTAAATGGCATTCCAAAATCTGACCGACATTCATACGCGAAGGAACGCTTAAGGGGTTTAAAACCACATCTACCGGAGTACCGTCGGGCATATAAGGCATATTTTCTTCCGGAATAATCCTGGAGACCACACCCTTATTACCATGACGTCCGGCTAGCTTATCACCTTCGGAAAGAATGCGTTTAGTCGCGATATAAACCACCACTCTTTTTAAAATCCCAGTCGGTAATTCATCACCACGACGCACTTTTTCAATTTCTTGCTCTTCTTCCGCTAAAAGTTCCTGCATCTGTTCATCAAAAGAAGCCGCTAAAATTTTTGCTTCCTCATTATCATTAAAATCAAATTTCTCAACCTTCTTTTTATCGATCCCGAGCACTTGCGCTAAACGCACCGTTTTTTCGGTCTCTAAAAATTCAATTTCCTGCTTGTAATATGCTTTTAACTCGCGAATTTTAGCTAACTCTTTAGTTTTTTCTTCCTTAGTTTTGCGGCCGCGATCTTTGCGTTCAAAAACATGCACGTCAATTACCACGCCTTGCACTCCGGGAGGCACGATTAAAGAAGTATCCCGCACATCTCCGGCTTTTTCTCCGAAAATCGCCCGAAGTAATCTTTCTTCCGGACTCGGTTCAGAATCAGTTTTCGGGGTAATTTTACCTACCAAAATATCACCGGCATCAACTTCGGCACCGACGCGAATAATTCCCGCCTCATCTAAATTTCCCAGCGCTTCTTCACTAACATTGGGAATATCGCGCGTAATCTCTTCATTACCTAATCTGGTTTCCGCGGCCTCAATATCAAATTCTTCAATATGAATCGAAGTAAAAGAATCGTTTTTAATCAATCTTTCGCTAATTAAAATTGCATCTTCGAAGTTATAACCTCTCCAAGGCATCAGAGCAACTAAAACATTTTTACCTAAAGCTAACTCACCATCTTTAGTCGCAATTCCGTCAGCAATTGCTTGGCCAGCCTCAACCCGATCGCCTAATTCCACTAGCGGCCTTTGATTAATCGAAGTATCCGCATTAGTGCGCAGAAATTTCTTTAAATGATAAATCTTCTTACCTACGGTAATCGCGGAAGCATCAACGCTGGTAACCTTTCCGTCTTCCTGAGCCATCACCACTGTACCGGAATCCTGAGCAACTTTTGCCTCCATATCCGTACCTACGAGAGGCGCTTCAGTAATCATTAACGGCACCGCCTGACGTTGCATATTTGAACCCATCAACGCGCGGTTGGCATCATCATGCTCTAAGAAAGGAATTAAAGATGCCGCCACCGAAACTAACTGTTTGGCGGAAACATCCATATACTGCACGTCTTTGGCTAAAACTTTAGGGAAATCATCTTTATAACGGCAGGTGACAAACTTATCCACAAATCGCCCTTCACTATCAAGCGGAACATCCGCCTGGGCAATATTTTTATCTTCTTCAATATCGGCAGTCAAATAATCAAATTTTTTCGTGACGCGGCCATCCTCAACTTTTCGATAGGGTGTTTCAATTAACCCTAAAGCATTAATGCGCGCAAAACAGCTTAAAGATGCAATTAAGCCAATATTCGGGCCTTCTGGAGTTTCAATTGGACAAACGCGGCCATAATGCGAAGGATGGATATCGCGCACTTCAAATCCGGCTCTTTCGCGCGATAAACCACCTGGACCTAAAGCACTCAAACGCCGTTTATGCGTCATTTCCGCTAAAGGATTAATCTGATCCATAAATTGAGACAATTGGCTACGGCCAAAAAATTCGCGGATCTGATTCGATAGCAATTTAGAATTAATTAAATAATGAACATTGACATTATCGAACTCCCCTAAAATACTTAAACGTTCTTTAATCGAACGCTCGACGCGGGAAAGCCCAATCCGAATTTGATTCTGCACTAATTCACCAACGCTTTTTACGCGGCGATTTCCTAAATGGTCAATATCATCAATCTTACCCGTACCAGCATTTAATTTAATTAAGTATTCAATAACTTTAATTACGGTATCTGAATCTAAAATCCTTTTATCCAAAGACACATTCATCTCTAATTTACGATTCAAAATAAAGCGCCCGGCTCTTTCTAAATCATATCTTGCCGGATCAAAAAATAAACGATAAAAAAGCCCTTCCGCTGCCTCTTTGGTGACCGGCTCCGTAGGGCGCATCTTACGATAAAAATCTAAGTAAGCCTCTTCTTTGTTCTTAGTGTAATCTTTTTTTAAGGTATTAACAATCTCCGGATGCTCTTTACCAAAAGCGGCAAAAATTTGGCTATCCTCAGAAAAACCTAAAATTCTTAAAATCTGGGTGGCGGGAAAATTTCTCCGGCGGTCAACATAAGCGATGATCGTTTCGGTAAGGTCATATTTAAACTCTAACCACGCCCCGCGATAAGGAATAATCCGGCCGTGGAAAATCTTTTTACCTGTCGGATGCAACTCTTCTTCAAAAGAAACTCCCGGAGAACGCTGCAGCTGGCTCACCACGACTCTTTCATCACCATTAATGATAAAAGTACCAGTCTCGGTCATTAAAGGAATTTCGCCAAAATAAGCATCCTGTTCTTTAGTTTCTTTTGGAGTGGTTAAACGAAATTTTACTTTTAAAGGAGCAGCGTAAGTTAAGGAACGATTACGCGACTCGCCCATAGTATATTTAGGCTTACCCAATGAATAGCTGATAAACTCTAACTTTACCGAACGATCCGGGCTTTCAATAGGAAAAATTTCTCCGAAAACTTCTTGCAATCCCTGATTCTTTTTTTCACTCGCCGCAACATCAATTTGCAAAAATTCACGGTAAGTATCCAGCTGCACATCTAAAAGATTCGGTAAATTATAAACTTCTTTAATCTTAGCAAAGCTTTTGCGTTTAATCATAATTTCATTTAGCTAATCACTAGCTTTAGTTAACTTAATTAAACTTAAAAAATTTGATAATCTATTCCGCTCAATATTACTTATACTTACTTATATTTACTTCTTATTACTTTACTTTAATTCCACGGTAGCACCAGCCGCTTCTAACTTCTTTTTCATCTCCGCCGCTTCATCTTTAGATGCATTTTCTTTAATCGCTTTCGGAGCTGCATCGACTAAATCTTTAGCTTCTTTTAAACCTAAATTAGTAATCGTACGCACTTCTTTAATCACGGCAATCTTATTTGCCCCAGCGCTTACTAACATCACGTTAAATGTACTTTTCTCTTCCGCAGCGGGTGCAGCGGCACCAGCGGCAGGAGCAGCAGCCATTGGCATATTAGCACTTACTCCAAATTTTTCTTCTAAAGCTTTAACTAAATCCGAAAGCTCTAAAACAGTCATCGTCTCGATTGATTTAATTAACTCTTCCATTTTTGCAGTTGCCATTTGTTCCTCCTCTGTTTAATTTGATTTTACTTTTAAAATATGTTATTTTTTACTGCTTTTTCACAGGGAAATATCACGATAACATTTTTTTGACGTTTACAAGAAGAAATACAACCAT
>CAIVOB010000177.1 GCA_903907475.1 Candidatus Omnitrophota bacterium | reverse complement strand
CGCAGTTTTTAGAGTTCGCGGAAGAGATTAAAAAAATTCAGCGGGGTTATGTTGCATATAAAAAAGAAAAGGGCCTTTTGGATTATGATGACCTTTTGGTTTTTTTAAAAAAATTATTAAGTGAACATGAAGCGGTGCGCGCCAAATTAGCGGCCAAATATAAATATATCATGATTGATGAATACCAGGATACGAATAAATTACAAGCGCAAATTTCCTGTCTTTTAGCGGCGGATCATGCCAATATTATGGTCGTCGGCGATGATGCTCAAAGTATTTACTCTTTTCGGGGAGCTAATTTTAAAAATATTATTGATTTTCCTAAAATTTTTAAAAATACTAAGGTGATTACTTTAGAAGAAAATTACCGCTCGACGCAGCCGATCCTTAATTTAACTAATGCCGTTATTCGCCAAGCGAAAGAAAAATTCGAAAAGAATCTTTATACCCGTAAACAGGAAGGGAATATTCCCATTTTTATCGATTGCCGCGACGAAAACGCTCAATCCCGATATGTGGCGGATAAAATACTGCAACTTCGGGAAGAGGGCGTGGCGCTCAAGGATATCGCGGTGCTTTTTCGTTCCGGCTGGCATTCCAATGATCTGGAGATTGAATTAGCTAGTCGAAACCTTCCTTTTGTAAAATACGGCGGTCAAAAATTTGTTGAGGCCGCGCATATTAAAGATATTTTAAGTTATTTGCGCATTGTTTATAATCCTAGCGATCAAGTGAGTTGGTTGCGCGCGCTTTTATTAATCCCGCGCGTGGGGCCTAAAACCGCAACCAAAATTATTGAAAGTATTAATCACCCCGCGTCAAATGCGCCTTTAATGCAGAAATTTCCCGAGGTGAGTAAATTACTATTATTAATGCAAAGCGTAAATCCGGGCCAGGATGAGCCGGTGGAAGTGATTGAAAAATTCTTAAGTTTTTATCATCCGTTTTTAAAAATTAAATATGATGATTTTAACAAACGATTAAATGATTTAGATTCGTTGTTACGCATTGCCTCCCGTTATAAAACTTTGGAAGAATTTTTAGTGGATATGGCTTTAGAGCCTCCGGAGCGTGCTTTGGTGAGTACGGTTAAGAAAGAAACGCAGGATCTGCCGCTGACGCTTTCGACCATTCATTCCGCTAAGGGATTGGAATGGCATACGGTATTTTTAATTTATTTGGCTGAAGGGCACCTGCCGTCTTATTTGTCATTAGAATCTGCGGATGAGATTGAAGAGGAGCGGCGATTATTTTATGTTGCCTCGACCCGAGCGAAAATTAATTTATTTTTGTTAAAACCCCATTTTGATCGTTCACCAAGAAGTTTTTTAGATAAAGGCGGTTCGGTATTTACGCAGGTTTCTCGGTTCTTAGAAGAGGGCGGGGTATTAGAAAAATTTGTGGCGGTGGAAAAACTAGATTCGGTGGATGTTTTAGATGCGTTGGAGTTAGAAGACATGCTGGAGGAAAAAACTTCCCGTAATAAGGAATTTTTTGAATCATTGGAAAAGTATTTTCGTGATAATTAAAAGAGGCGCGAAACTTGTTTATTTAACTTGAGATAGGTTAAAGATTGTGTTAAAATTTTAGTATGATTATTAGTCAAAAAAAGCCTTTGGCTGAGATATTACTTGCGCTTCAAAAATATAACAAGATATTTTTAGTTGGTTGTGGTGAATGTGCCACGGCTTGTGAGAGTGGAGGGCAACTCCAGGTCCTGGAACTTAAAACCGCGCTGGAAAATAAAGGTAAAAGTGTTGTCGGGTTTTGTCTTCCGAGCGCTCCTTGTGTGGCAGCGAAAATTAAATCTGAACTTGCTAAAAATAAGCCGGCTTTAGCTAGCGCCGAAGCGATTTTAGTTTTAGCTTGTGGGCTAGGAGTGCAATCGGTTAAGGATAATGAACGTTTAGGCAAGGCAGTTTTTCCGGCCAATGATACAACTTTTGGCGCGGTGATGGATGCGCGGGGTAATTTTTTTGAAAAATGTTCGCTTTGCGGAGAATGCGTTTTGACGCAAACCGCCGGAATTTGTCCGACGACACTTTGCGCAAAAGGCCTTTTAAATGGCCCCTGCGGAGGCATGCAGCAAGGTAAATGTGAGGTGGATAAAGAAAAAGATTGCGCTTGGATATTAATCTATCGTGAGCTTGAGAAAAATAAAGATTTAAGTAAATTAAAAAAAATTCATGCTGCCCGGGATTACAGTAAATCTTTGGCGCCGCGTAAATTGATTTTAAAAAAATAATATGGCCGAGCAACTTCCTTATAGTCAAAAAGTGATGGATCATTTTACCAATCCGCGCAACGTTGGTGAATTGGCCGATGCCAGCGGTGTGGGCACGGTTGGTAATCCGGTTTGCGGGGATGTCATGCGTATGTATTTAAAAATTGAAAATGAAGTGATTGTGGATATTAAATTTAAAACTTTTGGTTGTGGAGCGGCGGTGGCGACAAGCTCGATGGTAACGGAGATGGTTAAAGGTAAAACGATTACGCAGGCTTTAGAGATTACTAATCAAGCGGTGGCGGAAGCATTGGGGGG
>CAIVOB010000176.1 GCA_903907475.1 Candidatus Omnitrophota bacterium | reverse complement strand
GTTTAGGAGAATTATTTTATGCTTAATGCGGTGAAATGTAATTTATGCGGCGCGACAAGTTATTCGATTTTATATAAAACTTATTCCGGAGATATGGCGTTAGAGGAAAAAGATTATCGTATTACTGATCATACGCCTAATACGGCATTAAGGATCGTTAAGTGCGCGCGGTGCGGACTTATTTATACTAATCCACGCCCAGAAGAGGAAGCTTTGATTTCTACTTATGGCCGCATGGTCGATGAAGTTTATGTTGAAGAGTCCTCAGGACGCCGTCTGGCGGCGCAATCAATACTTAAGATTTTAAAGAAATTCAAGAAACGGGGAAGATTACTCGATGTTGGCTGCGCGACGGGTTTCCTTTTAGATGAGGCACGTAAGGCCGGTTGGGAGGTTTCCGGAGTTGAGCCGTCTGCTTGGGCGGTAGATTACGCGAAAAAAACATTACAGATTGATACTATTTTTCAAGGCGTTCTGAAAGACGCTGGTTATCCGGATAATTATTTTGACGCGGTGGTGATGAAAGATTCGATCGAACATCTCGCGGATCCCAAGGGTACTTTGGTAGAGATTCGTCGAGTGATTAAGTCAGACGGTATTATATGCGTTAATACGCCCAATATTGATAGCTTGGTAGGAAAGATTTTAAAAGCGCGTTGGTGGGGCGTGAAACAATCACATTTGTATTATTTTAGCCGCAAGAGTTTGCATGCGATGTTGGAAGCAGCAGGATTTAAACCACTTAAGACAAAATCGCATGTGCGAGTGTTCACGCTCAAATATTGGCTTGGTAGATTAAAAGGTTATAACGCGTCGGTTTATAAAATTTTTATGTTTTTAATTAAACATGGATTAATAAAAAATGGTTTTTTTCGGGTCAATCTTGGCGATCAGATTGAGGTCTATGCCAGTAAAATGCGCCGCCTTAAATATCTCGATGAGTTGGAGCGGCCGGTTTATTCCGGTGAAAAAAAGAAAATGAAAGTGGTTGTTGTGCTGCCGGCATATAACGCGGCAAAGACTTTAAGGAAAACGGTTGCGGATATTCCTAAGGATGTCGTGGATGATATTATTTTAGTGGATGACGCCAGCCGAGATGATACTGTGCGCGTAGCCGAAGATTTGAGATTAAAGGTTTTTAGGCATAAAAGAAATAAGGGCTATGGAGCGAATCAGAAAACTTGTTATGAAAAAGCATTAGCGGCCGGCGCTGATATTGTGGTCATGGTGCATCCGGACTATCAATATGATCCTAAGGTTATAGGTGAACTAATCGCGTCAATTAAAGAGGGCAAAGCGGATGCTGTTTTTGGTTCGCGGATGATGAAAGGCGGAGCATTAGAAGGTGGAATGCCGCTGTGGAAACACAATGTTAATATTTTGCTTACCGCAGTGCAAAATGTTGTTTTCGGGGGATTTCTCACGGAGTATCATTCCGGTTTCCGGGCTTATTCGGCACGGCTTTTGCGGACAGTAAATTTTAAGCTTAATAGTGATGGTTTTGTTTTTGACGCGCAGATTGTCGCCCAGATATTCTCACATAATCTTAAGATAGAAGAAATACCGATTAGGACGCGTTATTTTGACGAGGCTTCCACAATTCGATTTTTGCCGAGTATTTTCTATGGCCTGGGAATATTGGTCACCTTGGCTAAATATACGATTCATCACCACAAGTTTTTTAAGTTTAAGCAATTTTTATGATGAGGGCTAATTGGATATGAAAAAAAATAAGCGGGGTTTTATGTATCTTGAAATTTTATTGGTTTTGGCGATTATAATCTTTGCTGGTTTTAAAGTATTTAAAGCGTATTACAAAAGCCCAACAATTAATAAAGAAACGCAAAAAATTATGATCGAACAAGGGATTGATACCACAAATTATAAAACAACTGTCGATAGCTATAGGGATAAATTAGAAGATATTCAAAAGAAACATCTGGAAGATTTAGAGAAAATAGAATAGCGGATAAGCGTCATTAAAAGGAGGCAGCAATGTCTATTATAAAAGAATTTAAGGAATTTGCCGTTAAAGGCGATGCTGTTGATATGGCAGTAGGTATTGTGATCGGAGCTTCATTTAGTAAAATTGTTACTTCTTTAGTTGGTGACGTGATTATGCCTCCGATCGGGCTGCTTTTGGGAGGGGTAGATTTTAAAAATTTAAAAGTGATCCTTAAAGCGGGCACGGAGAATGTTCCGGCAGTTACTTTAAATTATGGAGCATTTATAAATACCGGGATTGATTTTCTAATTGTGGCATTTTCGATATTTTTAGTGGT
>CAIVOB010000175.1 GCA_903907475.1 Candidatus Omnitrophota bacterium | reverse complement strand
AGTGTCTGTCCCTATTTATTCTATTTGAGATTTTTCGTCAACTACTTGGCCGGAAATATCGATTACTTTACCACGCGGTTTATTATTAAAGGATTGGCTTATTTTGCGTAAAAAAATATTAATTTTAAGCACAAAAATCAAAACTAACACCGCTTCCACACCTAGCCATAACCGTGTAGAATGAAAAATTAATTTACCAAAAAATAAATTAAATATAATTAAAAACGGTAATAAACAGCCTGAACTTCCAGACCAAACAAATCCCACGGGAGCGGGCATTAAAATTTCTCCCAGTGTAATACTTCTTTCAATTGCCTTTTCGCTATTTCTTTAAAAGCATCCGCTTCTTGCGGATATCCCAAAGCGACTAAACTTACTAATTTCATTTCTACAGGCACGTTTAATAAAACGCCCACTGCTTGACAATAATCTTTTTTATCTCCCGCCACCCAGCAGGAACCAATACCTAGAGCTGTCGCAGCCAAAAGAACACTACAGGTTGCCGCGGACCCATCTTCCAAATAATATTTAGTGTCCAGCGCATAAATTGCAATCGCTGCCGCCGCCTGATCCAAAAACCTGGCATTTTCCGCCAAAGCTGCCAATTGTTTTAATTTAGATTTATCCGTTATTACCACAAACTCCCAGGGCTGCACATTTCTCGCCGTTGGAGCAAACCGAGCAGCATCAACCATCTTTTCTAATTCAACCTTAGAAATAGCTTTCGAAAGAAATTTTCGCACACTGCGGCGCAAACGTAAAACCTCTAAATCTCTCATTTTGCCTCCCTTAATTAGCACTTCGCAAGCTTAAGCTATTCTTTGGCGCAACTCTTCCGGAATCCCTTGCGGTTTTAAGTTCTTCCCCACACAAACCAAAATCGTCTTGGCTTTCACAATCAATTGTTGATTTTGATTAAAAATTTCATGTAAAAATTCAATCCGCACCCCAGTCACCGCACCCACTGAAGTACGGATATCTAATTCATCACCATAAACAGCCGGATATTTATAATCTATTTCCTGGCGGCTAACGACAAACAGCGTTCCGGAATCCGCCAGCTCTTTAATGGAAGCCCCCTTAAGAGCAAAATATTCCGTGCGCGCCTCTTCGAAGAAATTTAAATAATTAGCATAATAAACCACTCCCCCGCAATCGGTATGATGATAATAAATGCGTCTTTTCATATTATTTCTTCACTTTCTTTAAAATTAATTTTTTTAATAATAGGTAAATCTTAGCGCGAATTCATTTTTTGTCAATATACTCTGCGTAAAAATCATCACCCACAAGCTGCCTTAGCTTTACTAAGACGATCTTATTCCTCAAACCAGGTTTAAACGGCAAATTTACTTTAAGATAATTATCCGTTAATCCGGTTAAATAAGCCGGATTTTCTTTGTTTCTTGTTTCAATTAAGATCGAGAGTTGCGCGCCAATAAACTTACATTTAAATTTTTCCGCACACTCCTGAGATAACCTTTCCAATTCTTTACAGCGAATGTTGATCACTTCCGGCTTCACTGCTCCAGAAAAATGCTCCGCCCTGGTCCCCGAACGGGTAGAATAAGAAAAAATATGCACTTTTAAAGGTTGAATCTGCCCAACGAGATCCAAAGTCTGCTTAAAATTCTTATCCCCTTCTCCGGGAAAACCGACTAAACAATCCGTTGTGATCGCAATACCGGGAATCTGACGCTTAATACGTTTAATTAAACTTAAATATTTTTTCCGGGTATATTTACGATTCATGCTTTT
>CAIVOB010000174.1 GCA_903907475.1 Candidatus Omnitrophota bacterium | reverse complement strand
GCGCAAATTTATTATTTTTCTTTAAAACGAGGGTAATAATGCAAAGCAAAGAAATGTAAGCGATTATCGCGAAAAATTTTCCTTCTCTTATTTCTTGTTCATTTTGTGGATTATCCACACCCAGCTCCTTAAAACTTACTTATTTATTTCTAGTAATGAATCATGCGTGCCATAAGTATTTAATTGGCGTAAAGGATTATTGGTGTCTTCCATCCAATTGCCATCAACTACAAAGCGGTAGCGGTATTTTCCATTTCCTAGATTTAAACTTTTTGTCCAGCACCCGTTAGTTTTTTCCATGCGGCTGGAGTCATCAAGTTTCCAGTTATTGAATTCTCCGGCTAAATACACTTCTTGGGCATCCGGAGCTTTGAGCGTTAAAGTTACGGTATTTAATTTCGGTAAATTTTCTTTTAAAATTTCTTTCATACGTTTGGCGAGAGTTTTTTCTAAAGCTAAAGTTGGCACTGGCGTATTTTCTTGGGTAATAATTTCTCTGGCCAGTGAAAAATAATCTTTGGCGCCGCGGCAATATTTATCGTAACTAAAAATATTTAAACCTTCATTTTGCGCTTCTTTAAGTTTGACATTTACATGAATGATGCTGGGTAACATCTTTGAGCGATAATCATCTTTAATTTTTTCGAGCATTTTAAATGAATGTCGCAACCGGGAATCGAAATTAGTCACTAAGACTTTAAAATCCACGGCGTGGTTTAATCTTTCCTTGACTAGGTTAACGATGCTTGTCAATTGGCTTAAGCCTTCTAAGGAAAATCTACTGGCTTCCACCGGTATAATTATTTCGCTCGCTGCCCGAAGAGCGTTAATGGTGAGGATGCCTAAATTTGGCGGACAATCGATGAGCACATAATCGTAATTGTTCTTAAAATTATTCAAGGTGTCGCAAAGCCGGGATTCTCGGCCGATTTCTCCGCTTAATTCCTGTTCGAGCGTGCTTAAGACTAAACTTGACGGAGCGATGTCAAAATTTAATTCGATATTTTTAATGATTTCATCAATTTTACAATGCTTATGCACGATTTTAGAAAGAACATTATAAATGCTTAAATCGCTTTTAATATTTAAGCCGGAAGTGGCATGCGCTTGAGGATCAAGATCAATCAGTAAGACTTTGCGCTGGTTAGCAGCTAATGCCGCAGCTAAATTAATCGATGTTGTGGTTTTACCGCAGCCCCCTTTTTGATTAGCAATTGAAATTATACGCATCAGTCTTTTTCCTCCAGTTTAATAAAATTATTTGAGCACTCTAATATTATCGATATAAACAATTCCCGATTTTTCTCTGGCGTTCCATTCTTCGACGCTAAAATTTAAAGTTTTCATTTGCTCCCAATCGTTCATTTTCGCAAATTGCTTAAAATCAATTTTGTGGTCAGTCCATTTGCTGGAGATATCTTTAACATAAACTTCCGATTTTTCATTAAAGCGGTTAATGAATTCTACCCTTAAAGCGATGATATCTTTGGCGTTGGTTTTGCGCAGCGCGAAGGCTAAAGTTTTATATTTATTTAGATTTAATTGTTTGAGGTTAAGTGAAAAAGTTTCTTTTTTTGCGGGGTCAAAATTAAAGTTTATTTTTGCGCTGTCCTGAAATAAGAATAAAGCCGTTTGGCTGGCGCGATTATGGTTACTTAACCGGGGATAAGCAAGAATTGAACTTAAACCTAAAAATAAAACCCCTGCCACAACTGTAAAATTCCGTAGCGTATTAGAATGCGCTTTACTTTTACGTTTTTTCTTGGAGGATTTATATGATGCATCCAGATAAATATTTGCTAGATGCTCGTAAATTTCTTTCTTATTCATTGGGATAATTTATAACACAAAACCCTATTCCTGTCAAGGGGTTAAGGGGTCTGGTGTTTGCATTGTAGGGGTTAGCTCATAGTTCATAGCTAATAGCTGATAGGTAACAATTTTTTGCTATGAGCTAAGAGCTATGAGCACATTAGTTTTTTTCTATCTATGGGATCAAGGGCTCTCTTAAATAACTTGGTGGTTCCAGGTCGATCAGTTTATAAAAGTTAGTTAAATGCTGCCGAAATAAGCGGTCGAATGATCCATCAGGGTCTTCTCCATACCACCAAAACCAATCGCTTCCTTCTAGAATATACATTTGTTTCCAGGCAAGTAGGCTGGCAGTTTTAGTTTTTTCTAAAATTTCTCGCGCTTGGGCTAAGCATTCCCAGGCTTTTACTTTATGGGGATTGCCGATCCATTTTCCGAATTCTCCGTAAATCCAGGATCCGGCGCTTAAATACTTAATTGAAGATTTCGGCGGATTGAGTTTTAAGTATTCTTTAATGGTGGTAGTTTTAATAAAATCGGAATCAGAAATTCTTTGATAAAGTAATTCGAGAAAATCTTGGCCGTCATTGCGGAAATATTCCCAAGCGTTTTCCCCATCCATGGCAATGGTGACCAAAGTGTCTTTATTTCCAAAAGCTTTATGAATATTTTCTAAATGTGCCATAAAATTATTTACCGCGTCGATTTCTTTCATATTGGCATAAGAAAAACCAATTAAATCCGAGAGATTGCGGTCGCGAAAGATGATACTGAGCTCTCCTTCTTTTCTTTTTAATTGATGAGGTTGATAAAGCAATTTTGTATCGCGTTCTTTTAATTTTAAAGAGCGAAAGAGAATTGCTTCATCGGCGACGATCCATTTTATTCCCGCACCGATAAGTAAAGGCAGGATTTGGTCGCTCACTGCCTCTTCCGATGGCCACATTCCGCTTGGAGGAGTGCCGAATCTTTGGCGGTAGAACTCAACTGCACTGGTAATTTGGTATTTGGCATCTTGGGGATAGCGAAATTCTTCTTTCGGAAGTATGGTTTTAGGGTTGGCTTCTTTGGCGGAATTTGTGCTGCAAAGTAATGGTAAAATCGGATGATAATACGGCGTGACGCTAACTTCAATCTGATTATTCTCTTGAGCCACCCGGTAAGCGGGAACAATATCTTTTAGTATTAGTAGTTGTTTAGTTAAAACGATTCCCTTATCCTCTTCGTTAAAAAATCTCTCTTTTAAAACTATTTTTTTTAATTCCGGAATATTTTGGCGGAAGGTCGGGTCAATCCAAGAAAGGTTAAAACAAATCTGGAGGTCCAGGTAATCTTGAGTGTTAAATTCCTGGAGCGCTTGTTTTTTAAAATATAATTCGTAGTAACGGGGAGAAAAAGCGATTACCTTATCTTTATTAATTGAGTAAAAGTTTTTTAGGATGAACTCTTTTTCTTGGGCAGTCAACTCTGCCGCCGGTTTCCTGGAAAGTGTTAAAAATTTATCGGTGAGCGTTCCATTATTGTAATCTTCGATTTGTTCAAATAAAGAAGGCACCATGTTAAAGGTGAGCTTCATTTTGGGGAATTTCGCCAGGATTTGGACCATATCCAGGTAATCTTTGGCTCCATGCAACCTGACCCAGGGAAGATCACTTTCTCCGGTAAGGAGGTTTTTATAATATGGCTGGTGCATGTGATAAATGATCGCTAAATTTAACATGGGCTTATTATACTATAATCTTTAATTTTCCGCTAACGGTTTTAGAAAGTGCTTTGACAAATTCAAATTCTTTGGGAACTTTATATGAAGCTAAAGCGGCATAGCAAAATTTATTTAAAATTTCCTGATTAATTTTTAGAGTGTTGTTTTTTAAAACAATTTGCGCTACGGGGAGTTGTCCGTATTCTGGATGCGGTTTACCGTAAACCAGAGATTCTTTAATTAAAGAGTGCGTATTTAAAAGGCTCTCGATTTCAAAAGGAAAAATTTTCATCCCGCTAAAGTTAATGACTTGTTTTTGGCGGCCGAGGATAAATAAAAATCCGTCTTGATCTAAAAATCCTAAGTCTCCGGTATTAAACCAGCCATTAACCAGAATTTTTTTGCTCGAGCGCCAGGGGAAAAAATAAGCGTTAAACATTCCCTTGCCTTTAAGATGGATCTCTCCTCTTCCTTGGGCATCCGGATTTAAAATTTTTATTTTATAATCCGGAAGTATTTTACCTACTGAGCCGCGCTTGGAGATCTTTTCGGAAGTGTTGGTAAAAGGTAGACCGACTTCAATAATTCCGTAGCTTTCGGCTAATTGAAAGCCGAATTTTTGCTTAAACTCTTGCGCAATTTTTGCGGGTAACTTCACGGCGGTTGAAATTGCCAAACGTACTTTAGAGAGCGATTTTTTGGGAAGATTTAAACTGCTTAATAAATGATAATGCCACGGTGAGGCGTAAATAAATGTCGCCGGGTATTGATTTAAATTTTGTAATAGCGTTTGGGGAAAATTACGGTTGCTTAAGATGATCGTTGCTCCGCGGCGCAAAAATAAAAGAATTGTCACGACAAAATGAAAGCTCATCGAGAGCACCCAAATAATTTGTTCGCCGGGTTTAATTTGCAGGCCTTTATTTGCCGCGCTGGTTCTTTGTTGGATCGCCTGATGCGAAAGCACCACTCCTTTATTGACTCCGGTCGTCCCGGAAGAAAAACGGATGAATGCCGGGTTAATTTTATAAAATTCTTGTGCCACTCCTCCTTTAATCCTTAGTTGAGCAATCGCAAGGTTTTCTTGAAGCGCTCGAGCGTGTTTTGGTTTAAAAACCCCGGGTTGAAAGATAATAAAATTTACTTTTAAATTTTTAAGTAGCGTCTTAATTTCATCCGGCGTGGAGCTAAAAGGTACCGGAACGATTACCGCAAAGAGTTTTAAGATCGCTAAACTTATAATAATGTAATCAATACTGTCTTCAGAAAGCAAAGCGACGCGGTTAAATCTTGCGACTCCCAATGTTTTTAGTTTAGCACTCGCTAAATCTACTGCCTCAAGTAATTGGGCGTAAGTAAGCGTTTTGTTTCCATCAATTACGGCCTGGCGCTGGAGGTATTTTTTAGTTTCTTTTCTGATGATCTCAACGATATTAAGCATTCTTTTTAGGTAGATAATCCCGATAGATTAATTGCAAAGCAATAATGTATTTTGTCCCCTTGATAATCGCGCGGATAAAATCCTTAAAGGGCACCTTAATTTTATTTACGCGTAAGGGGTTAGCGCGCAGCGCTAAATTTGTTAACCGCGCAAAATGGCGGTAAAATTTTCTTAAAGGTAAACGCGTGGGTAAAATCGTATGCATGCAATCATAATAGAAATACGGATCGCAGATAAAGCGGTCTTTATTTTCTTGCCAGAAAGCCGTTCCCGGAGACGGCGATAATACGGTAAAGGTGACTTCTGCCGGGCAAAGCGCGAGAGTTTCTTTTTCTAAACGCTGGAAGTCGGCTTCAGTAAAATTCGGATGGACGATAAAAGCGGCATGTAAAGTAATTCCGGTGGCTTTTAAAATAGCAATTGCTTGGCGGTTAGTTTCTACAGAAATGCGTTTTTTATATTCTAGCAGTTTGGCTTCGTCCATGCTCTCTAAGCCGACATAGATGGTGCTTAAGCCCGCTTGTTTCCAAAGTTTAAAAATTTCCGGATGCCTGACGATGGTGTCACTTCTTGCCCAGCTGGTGTATTGTTTTTTGATTCCGCGGCTGATGAGGAGTTGGGCGATTTCTCGGCAACGTTGAGAGTTAAGAAACATCTCGTCATCAAGAAAATAAATGTGCTCTTCTTTCAGTTTTTCTATTTCATTAACAACGTCTTCTGGTTGGCGTTGGAGGTATTTTCGCTGCAAAAGATGTGGAATTACGCAAAAGGAACAGGAAAACGCGCAGCCAATCGAGGTCCGCAGGCTGGCGACCTGGGGAAAAAGTGTTTTTAATCTCCCGCTATCGCTGGAGGTCCAAATACAAAAATAGCGTTGGCGCTGGACGAGGTCTCGGCGCGGAAGTGGAATTTTATCCGCGGGCGGATAATCCGGCGGCCCTAAAGCGGCTTTAGTTTTAAATTCAGAGTCTCTAGGTGAAAGCGCCAGATTATCATAAAATAAAGGCTCGGCTGCTTTAAAACGGCGCACAATTTCTTTTAAAACTAACCCCCCTTCCCCCCGGACAATAATGTCAATTTGATTTACGGCAAAATCTGCCGGTAAAAGCGTGGCGTGGATTCCCCCTACCACGGTGATAATCTTAGGGTTTAGGGCTTTGGTAATCTGTGCTAATTTTTTTATGACGGAGGCGTTAATACTATAACCGGTAAAACCTACCAGCTCTGGTTGCCAGAGCGCAAGCATTTTTTCAAAAACCTGAAAAGGATTTTTTTTCTCTAAGCCTAAATCTAAAATTTTAATCTCTTCATTTGGATCCAGGCCTCCGGCAACGATTTCCAGCTCTAAAGGTTCAAGATGTAAAAAACCCTCCTGCAGCCTGATAGGAACTAAAAGTTCGGCTTGAGGTTTAACTAGTAGTATGCGCATAGTTTTTTATCCTTTGCGGTTTAAAGTTACTTTTTATTTTTAGGAAAGTCGGTAAATTTTTAATCAGGCGTTGCATGCTATGCGGAGATTTAAGCGTTAATAAACCAAACTTGCGCATCCAGTTTCTTCCGGTATAGAATTGCCTGATGCATTGGTTATACAAGTTATCTAAGCGGGTTTTGGAGGCGATCTCTTTAGGGATAAAAACAAAGTTTAAACAGTTCATGAGGTTCCATTTTTCGTTAAAAATTCCTTCGGCGCGGATGTTTTGATAAATGGGCGAACCGGGAAAGGGCGTAAATTTAGTCATATTCATATCGTCTAAGTTTAATTTTTTGATAAAGTTCGCGGTAATGGCGATCGTTTCTTCGGTTTCTCCCGGCAGCCCCATAATAAAAAGTCCTTTGGCGCGTAATCCCGCTTTTTGAATTTTTTCGACCACGGATTTCATTGCCGTGAAATCTACCTTAGTCTTGTGTCGGGCCAGAATCTCCGGCGCACCGGATTCAATTCCCACGCTTACCATCCAGCATCCTGCGGATTTTAATAATTTAAGTAATTCAGCGTCTAGGTGTCCGACATGGGCGGCACAATTAAAGGTCATTCCCAAGGGCTTATTTTGTAAAAGTTGGCAGAATTTTAGAATTCTTTCGCGATTTAAAGTAAAGAGGTCATCATAGAAGAAAATATGCTTTACGCCAAAGTCTTTTTTTAAGAAATGCATTTGTGCATAAAGATATTCTGCCGAATTAAAACGAAAACTTTGGCGATAAACTGAGCGGTCGCAATAGGAACATTGATAAACACATCCGCGGCTGGAAACAATTGTCGCTACCGGAGAGCGGGGATAATTAAATAGCGCTCCGGGAAAATTTTTAGGGAAATCTTTGAGTAAGTGATAAGCCGGAAACGGTAAAGTATCCAGCTGACATAAGTCCGTGCGCAAATTATTTTCGTGAATTGTGGGTCCGACGCGAAAAACTAAACCTTGAATTGTTTGGGGCAATACGCCAGAGGCCAAATCTGCGATGGCTTGTTCTCCTTCCCCGGTGACAACAAAATCAATCGCGCTAAATTCTTCTAATATTTTTCTGCGCAGGGCAGAAACATGCACGCCTCCAAAAACTATTTTTATTTGGGGCATTTGGCATTTAATGGCTTCGCATAAGGCGTAAGCGTTTAAAAAGCTGGAAGTTACCGCGGTAAAGCCCACGATCTCAGGTTTGAAGGTTTTAATGTAAGTTATAATTTCCGCGCGATTAATATTATTTAGTGCGCTGCGACAATCATAGATTCTTACCTCGTGACCGGCGCGCAAAAGATAAGCGGCAATCGATAATAACCCAATCGGTGCCATGCGAATTGCGACTAACGTATGGTCTTCTGCTCCCTCAATCCAGTTGGAGCCAATAGGATTAATCAGTAGTATTTTCATCGTCTTATCTGCTGGCTTAGTAGAGCGGCAGCTTTACCGGCTGCTTCTCCTAAATAAATACAAGTTCCCATCACGCGGGTTGAAGCTAAAGCCATTGGCGTAACCGAAATACATCTGCCGGTGGCAAAAAGATTAATAATGTTTTTGGATTTGAGGCACTCTAAGGGGATCTCGTAAAATTGGTTAGTTTTTAAATATTTAATTTGTTGGCCTTTCTGGGGGTGCCAGAATTCAATCGGCCAGTAACCTTTGGCAATCGCGTGCGGAAATTTTTTAGCGCTTAAAATGTCCTTTTCCGTTAAAATTTGCTTTCCCCATAAACATCGTCCTTGGCGCTCATGAACTTCTTTTGTCAACCATTGGATTTGAGAATTTTTAAATTCTGGTAAAACTTTTTGCAAGTGCCTATGAATTAAAAGCGCGTATTTTTTGGTGGTGTTTTCTTGGCCAAGATAACTTTGCGCGGGAAGGTTTAATTTTATTATTCCGGAATTTTTTCTTAAGAGGTAAGTGAAATTAGTAAATCTTAAATAAGGGGATATTTCTTTTTGCTTTGCTGCCAGCGTTAAATAATAAGGAACTTTTAGTGTTAATAACCCCGAGGAATCACGGAGTTTGCATACTTGAAAAGTAAATCCTGCTAATTGCCGCCTTGTTTTAGGAGCCAGTAATGAGGCAGCTTTAGATAATTTAATAATACACCCTTCTCCGCTGGCATCGATTACCGCTTTTGGCGTAAATTTAAATTTTTGCCGCGGAGTAATCATTTTTAGGGAAATAATCGACTGCCCAGTATTTTTAACTTCGGTGATTGTCGCGTTATAGTAGATTTGAAGATTTTTTTCTTTTTGGGTAAGTTGGCGCAGAACATTTGTTAAATTCTCAGGCTGAAAAGAAAATACTTCCAGCTTCCCGAGGCGGATAAATTTATTTTTTGGATTAAGTTTTTTGAGGCCGGAGATAATTTCCGCGGCGATGCCGGTATTTTTAGGATATAACCCGCAGAGCTGTTGAAGTCGGCAATCTATAGCTGTCCCCCCGGGGTAGCTATTTTTTTCAATCAGGATCGTTTTCGCCCCCTTTCGGCTGGCAGAGATTGCCGCGCTCACTCCTGCGATACCCGCTCCGACGATTAATACGTCACAAGTAAGTTCTCTAATTTTCATTTCCGAGTGCCTCAAGGCTGGCGGTAACTTGGTTTGCTTGCGCCTCATTTAACAGATCGTCAAAATATGAAAGTGTAATATTTAATTTATTTTCAAACTGATTAAAAAATATACCGATACCCGGAGGTTTAGGCATGCGTGGAAGATGAAAAATATTTTCCACTTTTTCTTCTAAAAGTTTATCTGGTTGATGGGCGTTATTTAAATAGGAAAAGGAAAATGAGGCAAAATGTTTTTTGGACATCAGTTTTAAAAAGAAATTAGCGATCGGCAAAGTAGCGATACGTAAAAGGAAACTCGCATTTACGATTGCTTCGGGAAGCCGGTTTTTTACCTGCGTGTACATTTGCTGCTTAATTTCTGTTAAAAGTTCGCCGAGGTTATCAATTTTAGCAGCATCAATTTTAAAAAGAAAAAATGAGAAATGGTTAAAAAATGTTTCTTTTTGCGTTGCTTCTTTGGCGCGCCTGTCTATTGGCACCGGGATAAGATAGATCGATCCGGGAATATTTTTTTCTTGGAAGATCTGATGCATAATTTGGATGCTTTTGGCTAAAGCATAAGGTAAAAACATAAGATATCCGGCCTGGGTATAAGCGGAGTTAGTAAAATGCTCTGTTTGCG
>CAIVOB010000173.1 GCA_903907475.1 Candidatus Omnitrophota bacterium | reverse complement strand
GAATCAGGAGACGATGCTCTTTAATGATACCATTCGGGCTAATATTGCCTACGGAAAATTAGATGCTACTAATGAGCAGATTGAAGAGGCTGCAAGACGAGCTTACGCGCATGATTTCATTCTTCAATGCCCGCAAGGCTATGATACGATTATCGGGGATCGGGGCGTGAAGATTTCCGGGGGTGAGCGCCAGCGGATCGCGATTGCTCGGGCTTTATTAAAAAACGCGGGTATTCTAATTTTGGATGAAGCAACTTCGCAATTGGATTCTACTTCTGAGCGTATTGTTCAGGAGGCCTTGGACAGTTTAGTTAGCGGCCGGACAGTTTTTGTGATTGCCCACCGGCTTTCTACGGTCAGGAATGCCGATCGGATTGTTGTTTTAGATAAGGGAATGATTGTGGAAGAAGGCCGGCATGAGGAACTGCTTGAGAAACGCGGTTTGTATAAACGCCTTTATGACGCCCAAGAGCTACAATAATAGTTGCAAATAAGTAAAAATTTGTTATAATTATACAATTCACTTGTTGGTCTCATGCCCGCAAGGGATTATGCTAACCAGAAAAGTTAAAATAACCAGGAATTGGATTTTTTAAAAAGCCAAAGCCAAAAGAAGGGGGAATCGTAACGTGCCATCAGACTTAATTAAACAGCTTTTAGAAGCAGGTGTACATTTTGGGCATCAAACTAAGCGTTGGAATCCAAAAATGAAAAAATTCATTTTTGGATCGCGCAGCGGTATTTACATCATTGATTTGGAGAAAACCGAAGTCTGCATTAATGCGGCGCGGGATTTTTTAATGGATTTAGCTTCTAAGGGCGAATACGTGCTTTTTGTGGGCACGAAAAAGCAAGCTCAAGATGTCATGAAACAGGAAGCAATTCGCAGCGGAATGTATTATGTCACGGATCGTTGGCCGGGTGGAATGTTGACTAATTTCGCGACGATAAAAAAGAGTATTAATCGTTTAAGAGATATTGAAAAGATGCGCACGGACGGAACATTTGAAAAATTAACGAAGAAAGAAGTTTCGCTCTTAGAGAAAGAGCTGGCGAAATTAAATAAAAACTTTTCGGGGATTGTTCCGATGGAACGGATGCCGAAAGCCGCTTTTGTGGTTGATACGAAAAAAGAGGAAACTGCGGTTAAAGAAGCGCGGCGTTTAGGGATCCCGATTATTGGATTAATTGATACTAATTCTAATCCGGATTTAGTGGATTTTCCGATACCCGGAAATGATGATGCCACTAAATCTATTCGGACGGTTGCCGCGATTATTGCGGATACGATTATCGAGGGGCGCAAGAAGTTTCTCTCTTATTTGGCCAAAGAAGGGGTTAAAGCCGAAGCGGTAAAAGATGAAATTCTTCCTGAAATTTTACCGGAAGAAGAGATTAAGATTAAAGAGATCGAAGAAATTATCGAGGATAGTCAGCCGTTGATTACTGATGGGCCAACGGTTAAGAAATCTCATTTAAAAGCAGCAATTGAGACCAAGCCGAAATTACGCAAGAAAAGCTAATTTATTTTGAGTAAAGATTTAAGTTTTTTAAGAAATAATTAAAATTTAAGAAAAGGAGCCTGGGGTGAAGAGTTCTGTTAACGCCATTAAAGAATTAAGAGAGTTGACCTGTTCGAGTATCGCGCATTGTAAAAAAGCTTTAGATGAAGCTAAGGGTGATATTAAGCAGGCGGCGGTATTATTACGGAAGCAGGGTTTAGAGATTGCCGCGAAAAAACAAAGCCGCGCTGCCAAAGAGGGCCGGATTGATTGTTATTTGCATCATGGTAATAAAATGGGAGCTTTAGTTGAGGTAAACTGTGAATCAGATTTTGTCGCGCGCAATGATGAGTTTGTGAGGTTCGTAAAAGATTTGGCGATGCAGATTGCTGCTTCTAGCCCAACGTATATTAAGCGGGAAGATGTTCCAGCGGAGATTTTGGAGCATGAGAAAAGCAAAGAAGAATATTATAAAAATAATTGTTTATTGGAACAGGTTTTTGTCAAGGACCCTTCTTTGTTAATTAAAGATTATCTTGGTAGTCTTGTTGCTAAGATCGGTGAGAATATTGTTATCCGCAGGTTTATCCGCTATAAGATTGGCGAATAAATGGCCAAACCGGTTTACCAAAGAATTGTTCTTAAATTAAGTGGTGAGGCGCTCCAGGGAGATAAAGCACATGGTATCGATCCGGAGGTTTTGCGTACTATTGCCCGTCAGATTAAAGAGATTCGTAGTTTAGAGGTCGACGTGGCGGTGGTTTTGGGCGCGGGAAATATTTTGCGCGGACAAGAGAACACTGCTTCGCGCGGGCTAGATTTAGACCGGAGCGTGGCGGATTATATGGGGATGTTGGCTACGGTTATTAATGGGCTTTCGCTCCAGGATGCTTTAGAAAAAGCCGGAGTTCCGACGCGGGTGATGACCGCGATTGAAATGCAAAGGATTGCCGAGCCTTATATTAAAAGAAGGGCGATTCGGCATTTAGAGAAGGGTAGGGTAGTTATTTTTGTCGCCGGGACAGGCAATCCTTATTTTACTACTGATACCGCTGCGGCGTTAAGAGCGATGGAAATTGGCGCTGATGCCATACTCAAGGCGACTAAAGTTGATGGTGTTTATTCTGCCGACCCGGTTAAAGTTAAGGACGTAAAAAAATTTAGTCAGTTAAAATATATTGATGTTTTAAAAAAGGGCTTAAAAGTAATGGATGCAACAGCGATTAGTTTATGCATGGATAATAAACTTCCGATTGTGGTTTTTAACCTTAATTGCGAGGGGAACATTAAGCGCGTAATTTTAGGTGAGAAAATTGGTACGGTGGTGCGTTAAGAGAAAAAAGGAGAAGAGCGATGTCAATTAAGGAAACTTTACATCATACCGACGAGAAGATGAAAAAATCTTTTGAATCAATGAACCGGGAGTTCCATGAGGTGCGCACCGGCCGGGCATCTCCGAGTTTAGTGGAGGGCTTGCATATTGATTATTATGGGACGCCCACGATGTTAAAACAGTTGGCGGCGATTTCCGCTCCCGACGCGCATTTAATTATTATTCAGCCTTGGGATCCCACGGCGATTATTGAAATTGAAAAAGCGATTGTGAAATCGAATTTGGGAGTTTCTCCTTCAAATGACGGAAAAATGATTAGGATTGTGGTTCCCCAATTGTCTAAAGAAAGACGTCAAGAACTGGCGAAATTAATTCATAAGATGTCTGAAGATGGAAGGGTTTCTTTGCGTACGATAAGGCGCGAAGCTAAGGAAACGATTGAAAAGTTAGAAAAAGATAAAATTATCTCCGAAGATGATAAATTTCGCGGGATTGATGAATTGCAAAAGTTAGTGGACCGTT
>CAIVOB010000172.1 GCA_903907475.1 Candidatus Omnitrophota bacterium | reverse complement strand
GTTTGGCTTCGGATGCTTTTTTCCCCAAAGCCGATGCCATTATTTGGGCGCATAAAGCTGGAGCCAAAGCGATTATCCAGCCTGGGGGTTCCATTGCCGATGAGGAGATTATCGCAACTTGCAATAAATATAAGATTGCGATGATTACCACAGGTTTAAGGCATTTTAAACATTAATGTATGACCTACCCGGAAGTTATCCGATATTTAAATTCCTTTACTGATTACGAAAAAAATGTTGATTATTCTTACGCTCAAACCTTTGATTTAAGGCGGATGCGGGATTTTCTAAAATTTTTAGGATCTCCGCAGGAAGCTTTAAAAGTTATTCATGTCGCTGGATCAAAAGGCAAGGGGTCGACCGCGGTTTTTATCGCTTATATTCTTAGACAAGCTGGTTTTAGCGTGGGATTGTATACCTCTCCGCATTTGCATGATTTTCGGGAAAGAATTAGAATCTTAAAACCGGGGATTTTTACTCCTCTAAAGCCCGCCCCGGAGTTTGAAGGCCAGATTTCTCAACAGGCATTAATTAATCTGGTCGTAAAATTAAAGCCGCGAATTGCCGCATATTATCGTCAAGAGAAATACGGGAAGTTTTCTTTTTTTGAAGTGTATACGGCGCTGGCGTTACTGTATTTTAAACATCAGAAAACAGATTTTGTGGTTTTAGAAGCCGGTTTAGGGGGGAGGTTGGACGCGACCAATGCGGTATCGGCTTTAGTGAGCGTAATTACTCCGATCAGTTATGAGCATACACAAAAACTGGGCAAAACTTTAACGCTGATTGCTAAAGAGAAGGCGGGGATTATTAAAACTAAAGGCGCGCTTGTTATTACCGCAGCTCAAAATTTAGCGGTCCGGAAAGTAATTTTGGAACGTTGTAAAGAATTTCAAGGGTTTCTTTTTGAGGTGGGAAAACAAATTAAATATTGGAAAACAAAATCGAGCTTTACAGTCAAGGGGAGGCGTAGAAATTATACACAGCTTCATTTGCAATTATTAGGAGAACATCAAATCGAAAACGCCGCTTTGGCAATCGGCGCGGTGGAAGGATTGGGAGCATACCATTTTTATATTAGCGCCAGAGCAATTCGCCAGGGATTGGCGCAAAGCATTTGGCCGGGCAGATGTGAGGTGTTGAGCAAGAAACCTTATTTGGTTTTAGATGGGGCGCAAAATTTAGCTTCGGCACAAATTTTAAAAAAAGCGTTGCAAGATAATTTTAATTATAAAAAATTAATTTTAGTTTTAGGTATTTCGCTGGATAAAGATATTTTCGGGATTTGCAAAGTTTTAGAGGGCTTGGCGGATAAAGTTATTTTAACGCAGGCCAAAACTAAGCGAGCAGCTCCTGTGGCAAAGATCGCCAAATGCTTTAAAACTCAACCATATTTAACGCACAATATAAAAGCGGCGCAAATTTTAGCGCGCACGTTAGCCAAAGAAGATGATTTAATTTTAGTCACGGGTTCATTATTTGTGGTGGGAGAATACAGAAATGTTGAAAGATTATCTTAGCGATACAATTGCCGCAATTTCTACTTCTTGCGGCGAGGGTGGAATTGGAATAGTGCGTTTAAGCGGTAAAAAAGCTTTGGCGATCGCGGATAAAATATTTATTTCTCGCAGTGGCGCGTGCGCGGCTAATTTTAAGAGTTATACTTTACATTATGGAAAGATTTGTGTTCAAGGCCAGCCTTTAGATGAGGTTTTGCTTTCGGTGATGCGTAAGCCAAAATCTTATACGCGTGAAGATGTGGTCGAGATAAATTGTCATGGCGGTGCGGTAGTTTTGCAAAAGATATTAGCCTTGGCCTTAGAAAAGGGAGCGCGCTTAGCCGAACCGGGCGAGTTTACGAAGCGGGCATTTTTAAATGGCAGGATTGATCTGGCGCAGGCGGAAGCGGTGATCGATATTATTCGCGCTAAAACCGATTCAGCGCTGCGTTTAAGTTTAAGCCAGTTAAGCGGGGGTTTGTCCAAGGAGATTAATAAAATTCGCCGGGGAGTATTAGATATTTTGGTCAGCCTAGAAGCGGCGATTGATTTTCCGGAAGAAGATCTGCAGCCAAAGAATAAGCAAAAAAATCTCCAAAATTTAAAAATTATTTCTGCCAACTTAGAGCAGCTGCTGCAAGACTCTTTCGGGGGGAGAATTTTACGCGAAGGGATTCAAGTGGTTATTTGCGGCCGGCCAAATGTAGGCAAATCATCACTTTTAAACGCTTTATTAAAAAAAGAGCGCTCGATTGTAACCGCGATTGCCGGAACGACGCGCGATACGATTGAAGAGCTGCTTGATATTAAAGGCATTCCGGTAAAAATTATCGACACGGCAGGAATTTTACGCGCGCGGAATTTAATTGAAAAGCAAGCGGTGCTTAGATCTCATAAACAAATTACGCTGGCGGATTTAGTGATTATTTTATTTGAGGCAAATAAAAAATTAAATCGACATGATTGGAAGCTCGTTAAACAAATAAAACATAAAAAGGCCATCGCGGTAATTAACAAAATTGATTTGGGGTTAAAAATCGAAAAAGATGAAATTGCCGGAGTTTTTCAAAAAGTGATCGAACTTTCGGCCAAAAAAGGGAAGAATCTCAAATTACTGGAGGATGCCATCGCGGAGTTTGCCGGCCAAGGTAAATTGTTAAATCCGGAATCAATCTGCGTGAGTAATTTGCGGCATATTCAGGCCTTAAAGAAGGTGCTGGAGGCACTTAAACAAACTAAAAGTTCTTGGGAGCAGAATGATTCTTTAGAGTTTGTGGCGCAATCTTTGAAAGACGCGGGAGTTTATTTAGACCGGATACTAGGGAAATCTTTTTCTGAGGACCTGTTAGAGAAAATTTTTGCGGATTTTTGTATCGGTAAATAATTAAATCTTTTTTTCTTTATTCGTAATAGTTTTAGTAATTTTAGCAAAGAGGTCTTCTAGCGAGAAGGGCTTCACAAAATATCCCACCGCCCCCAAGCTGTAAGCTTTTTTTACATCCGCTAAATTACCGAAACCGGTGATAATAATGATCGGGATTTCGCGGGTTTCCAGGTTTTTATTGAGAATTTCGCAAATTTCAAATCCGCCTAAATCCGGCATTAAGAGGTCGAGTAAAATTAGGTCGGGTTTAAAAGAAATAACCGCACTAAGAATATTTTTGGGCTCTTTGAGGATCATGACTTCAAAATCATGATTGGTGAGAAACTCTTTTAATAAGGAAAGGATATCTTCCTGGTCATCAGCAATAAATATTTTCTTTTTCGCCATAAATTTTAGTGTTATTTATTAAGGTTAATAACCTATTGTCACTTAAGAAATATTATAATTTGATTTGGGAAAATAGTCAATAGGTAAACAAGCGGAAAAACTTATTGCAGAAATGCAGTTTTCGTTAGATAATAGCGGAAGAGTTTTTAGCGCAATGAAAAATTTTTAAAAGGTAAGGTATATTGATGGATCGTTTAAAGATTGAAAAAGCAGTGCGGCAGATCTTAGAGGCAATTGGGGAGGATCCGAAGAGGAAAGATCTTTTGGAAACTCCGCGGCGCGTTGCGCAAATGTATGAAGAGATTTTTTCGGGCATTAAACAAAATCCGGAGAAAGAACTCGAGGTTATTTTAGATCAAAAACATCATGAAATTATACTTTTGCGCGGGATACCGCTGTATTCTGTTTGTGAACATCATCTTTTACCTTTTTTAGGCCGTGCGAATATTGCTTATATTCCTAAGAATGGCCGGGTGACCGGATTAAGTAAATTGGCGCGCGTGGTGGATATTTTAGCGCGGCGTCCGCAGGTGCAGGAAAGGTTAACGACGCAGATTGCCGAGATTGTGATGAGTAAGCTTAAGCCTCTAGGAGTAATGGTGGTCATTGAAGCGGAGCATTTATGCATGTCGATGCGCGGGGTGCGTAAACCCGGGACGATGACTGTCACCAGCGCCGTACGGGGGATTTTTAAAGATAACGAAAAAACTCGCGCCGAAGCATTGGCGCTCATGCGTCAATAGGGAAAATTTGACAGTAAAAACATTAAAGCCAGGAAGGGAATAAAAAGAATTGAAAAAAATTATTGTTTTAATTTTCTTAAGTTTTATGCTCACCGGGTGCACGACTTATAGATTCCATATTAAAGGCCAGGATGGGAATTCCGGAAAAAAAGGTTTTATGTCGAATTCCGGTAAAAAAGATTCTGCGTTGTCCACGGCTAAGGCGTTACCCGCGGCGAATGCCGGGTATGTCGCCAGTTATGATGGGTGGGTTATTCCGGAGTATACTGTGGGAAGCCTGAATTCCTTTCCGGATTTAATAACCGCGCGTGAGCGTTTTAAACGCCGGCGTCATGATGTGGAATATTATTATAAAAAGATGGGTAAAATTGAAACGCGTTTTAAAGCTTATCTTTGGGATCCGCCGGTGTTACTGGTGGATCTTTTAGGAGGAATTTTGCGTTGGCCGTTTGTGGCGGTCGCGGATTATAAATATAATCGTAATCCGGTTTATAAAGCGAAAGTGGATAAATTAGAAGAAGAAAATGATGCTTTAGAAAAATCCCGCCAGGATAATTTAAAAGCGCGGCTGCAGGCTTATATTTCTACGGATTTAAAACAAGAACCGCAAAAACCGGGAAAAGTTACGCTCTTGGCGGTTGAACCTAAACCGGCTGCGGAAATCTCGCCGAACGTTAATGAAGTTGCGCCTAAAATTGAACCGGTTGCGGTTTTAGAACCAGCAGCTCCGCAGGCTTTAGTTGCTCCGCCGGTCATTAAAGAAGAAGTTGTTAATCAACCCGTGGCGGTTGCCTTGCCTGCTGCTCAAGAAGAAGTGGCGCCTCAGCCGGCAGTAAGCGCGCCGTCAATTATCAAAGCAGAACCATTAATTGCGCCGGTTTCAGAAACAACTCCGGTTATTCCTCAGGTTCCAGAAGTTGTCCCTTCGGCTGCTGTGGTGGAACCAGTGGTAGAAATTAAACCGGTAGTAAAGCCGGTTTTAGTTCCTCCGGTGGCGGTCATTGTTGCTACGCCTTTGCGCGGATTGTCTCCTTTAACTGTAAAATTTTCCGGCCAAAAATCATATTCTAAATCGGGAAGAATTGTTTCTTATGATTGGAATTTTGGCGATGGAGATACCTCGAGCAAAAAATCTCCGCTCAATACTTATTGGAGTACTACTTACGGAACTCGTCCGTTTACCGTTACTTTGACCGTTAAGGATGAAGCGGGCAATACCTCCAGCGCCAGCACTGTAATCGAAGTAGTCACGCGTTAATAAATAGGGACAGACACTATTTATTTGGCCGACCTTTTGGTATAGACGTAAGCTTCCGTTTTAATAAATTTTCAAATTTTTGCACAAATACAATATCTCCTAATGGTTTCCCCGTGAGAGTATTGTTACGTATTTTCTGTATGAGATTTTCATCGGTACTTTCGTAAAGGTACTCTCTCCAGTTGGTTATACTTAAGATTTTATCTATATTCTCCAATGTTAATATCCCTGCTTGGTTGTGGATGCGAGACTTCGCGCTGGACCATTTCCAGTCCTCCGGATACTTTACTAATTTTGCTCTTACTGGGTTAGTTTCAACATAGCGAATAGCGGCATAAAGATGTTTTTCATCTAAAGCACACGAATAGAATCTACTTTGCCAAAGATGACCGGAAATCTTTCTTTTTTTGTTAAAATATTGCGCATATCGCATGTGGCAAGTTTGGAAAGTTTTTGCGAGAGAATTAATTTTTTCAGGCAAAGCAATAAAATGGACATGGTTGGGCATAAGGCAATAAGCTATAATTAGTAGATGATATTTTATTCGGTATTCTTCTAACCAGATAAGATAGCGAGTATAGTCTTTTTCGTTCACAAAGGCCTTTTGTTGATAATTACCTCTTTGTGTAATGTGGTATGGGTAACCTGCGATCACTACTCTTGCTATCCTTGGCATAAGTTATTGGCTGTGCAGTTGTTAAATAAATAGTGTCTGTCCCTAATTAATGGAGCGGTCGAGCGCACGGTATTGGATTGCTTCGCTGACATGCTCCTCTTGAATCGCGTTACTCTGTGCTAAATCACTGATGGTGCGGCTAACCTTAAGTACTTTATTATACCCTCGGGCGGATAATCCTAATTCCGCGATTGCCAGGCGTAATAATTCTTCCGCGTTTTTATTTAAAAGGCAAAATTTTTTAATTAATTTTCCCGTCATTTGAGCGTTACAAGTTATCCCAAAAGTAGAAAATCTTTTTTGCTGAATCTTTCGGGCATTCTCCACCCGGAGCTTAATCGCGATGGACGATTCAGCGTCTTGGGTTTGTGTAAGTTCCTGGTATTTTACCGGAGGCACGGCGATATGGATATCAATTCGATCTAAAAGCGGCCCGGAAATTTTACCAAGATAATTTTTTATTTTGGTCGTGTGGCAATGACAAACTTTTTGCGGATTAAAATAATTTCCGCACGGGCAAGGATTGAGCGCGGCGACAAGAATAAAATTCGCAGGGAATTTTAAGGTTTTTTTAATGCGGCTGACGCAGATTTCATGGTCTTCCAGTGGTTGGCGTAAAGCTTCCAAAGATTTGCGGCTAAATTCCGGAAGTTCATCGAGAAATAAAACTCCGGAATGCGCCAGCGTTATTTCCCCGGGCCTGGGAAGTGAGCCTCCGCCGATTAGAGCGACATCAGAAATACTGTGGTGCGGAGAGCGAAAGGGCCGTGTTCCTAAAAGTCCAACCTTAGTGGATAAAGTCCCGGCCACGGAATGAATTTTAGTTATTTCTAGCGCTTCTTTTAAGGTGATGCTGGGCATAATTGTTGGGATGCGCTTGGCAAGCATGGTTTTTCCGCTGCCGGGTGCGCCGATTAAAATAATATTATGCCCACCGGAAACGGCAACTTCCAAAGCGCGTTTAGCGAAATATTGCCCTTTGACTTCAGAAAAATCTAAACTATATTGCGCCTGGTGCGTAAGAATTTCGGCGGGGATTAATTTTAATGGTGGATAAATCGTCGGGTCATTCAGGAATTGGACCACGGCGTTTAAATTTTTTAATGGCCAAACTGAAATTTCCGGCACGATCGCCGCTTCCGGAGCGTTTTCGACCGGCAAAATAATATTTTTGATCGGATAGTTAGCGAGCGCTAAGGCAATTGCCAACACTCCGCATAATGGCCGGATCTCTCCATCTAAGGATAGTTCGCCCAAGAAAGCATAATTTTTAAATTGCCGGTCATCAATTTGACCGCTGGCGGCGAGAATTCCCAAAGCAATCGCTAAATCAAATCCCGCGCCTTCCTTGCGTAGGTCTGAAGGAGCCAGGTTAATCGTAATTCTTTGCGCCGGCCACTGAAAACCGGAGTTTTTGATGGCTGAGCGGACTCTTTCGCGGCTTTCCTTAATTGCGGTATCTGGCAGGCCGACTAAGTTTATTGCCGGAAGTCCATTGGCGACATCAACTTCTATTTCTATTGCGTAACTTTCTAGGCCGACAACTGTAAAACTGTAGGTTTTGGCGATCATAAGATTCCTCCTTATTTAATACAATAGACGCAAAGGTAGTAGGAATCTAACTCTTAAAAAGGAGAAAATCCCTTGCTTTTTAAGTGCTAAATTGTATAATAACTACTTATGGGAAAACATCTCGTGCGGAACGTAATTTTTGTGCTGCTTTTGAGTATTGCTGTTTTTAGTATGTTTAAGTATTGGAGCCAATTGAGGGAAAACTCTTTGCTTCAAGAAAGCTTAACTCAAGCGCAAGGCCAGGTTTTGACTTTAGAGCAGGAAAAAGAGACTTTGGTCCAAGGCCTAAAACAGGAAAAAGCGTCTAACGCGCAGTTGTTAAAGAAAACTACCTACATGAAAGGTTACCTTAAGGCGAGCAAGAACAGAATGTCGCGGTTTTTTCAGGATGATCTTAAGTTACAGAAGAATTTAGAAGAAACGAAAAGTAAATTTTCGATTCTTGAGGCAGAAAATCAGTCTCTGGTGGAAAGCCAAAAACGCATGGCTTTAGAAAATGATGAGTTCAAATTAAAATTAAGTTCGATTCCGGAGCTTAAAAAAGCAATTAAAGAATTGCGCGTTAAAAATCGCAAGGTCCCTATTCCGACCGTTGATGGCAATCGGGGTTTTTTAGTTAAAGACGGCCAGCTAATGACTCGGGAAAAAATCAAGATTGAAGTCGTGCCCGCCCAAACGAAAGAATAATGAGAGATTTTTTTGTAGAAATATATCGTAATAAAATTTTAATGATTACTATCTCGGCTTGGCTGATTGCCCAGACGCTGAAAGTAATTATTGGTGTTTTTCGGAAGAAAAAATTTGATTTTCGTTTATTTATTGGCAGCGGCGGGATGCCTTCGGCGCATGCTTCCGGAGCGGCGGCTTTAGGGACGAGCATCGGTTTAGAGTGCGGGTTTGATAGTGTTTATTTTGCTTTAGCTTTTGCTTTCGCGATTGTGGTAAGTTTCGACGCTCAGGGAGTGCGGCGTTCTACCGGTAAACAAGCCAGTATTCTTAATACGATTATGGAGGATATTTATTGGCGGGGTAAGATTCAGGAAACCCGTTTACGTGAGTTAATCGGCCATACTCCGGTAGAGGTGATTATGGGTTTATTTTTGGGAATTATGATTGCTTTAGCATTTTGGAAAAAGTAAGTATCTTAATAGGGGGCTATGGTGAATAAAAAATTTATCGCGTTAATTTTAGGGGCAGTTTTAATTTTAGGGATATTGATATTTTTAGGAGTTAAAAAATCCGGCAGTGTTACAACTTCGCCTAATCGCGCCACGGCGCGGGTTTTAATTAACCAGGCGCGGCAGCTAGAAGATAAGGGTAACCTCTATGATGCTAAATTAATATTTCAAAAATTGGTCAACGATTATCCGGAATCTTCCGAAGTGCTTGCTTGGCAGAAAAAAGCCGAAGATTTAAATATCAAATTATTATTTTCCGACGCGATTACTCCGAAAGCGGTTATTTATGAGATTAAGCCCGGAGATACTCTAAATAAAATTGCCCATCAATATAAGACCACGACGGAATTAATTCAAAAAAGCAATAAAATTAGCGCGACCTTGATTGTGCCGGGGCGTAAAATTAAGGTTTGGAATGCGCCTTTTAATATTTTGGTCGATAAATCGCAGAATGTTCTTTTCTTAAAAAGCGATGAAGACATTGTAAAAACTTATATTGTTTCTACGGGGAAAAATAATTGCACTCCGGTGGGGACTTTTAAGATAACCAATAAGCTTCCTAATCCGACTTGGTTTAAAGCCGGAGCGGTGGTTCCGGCTGAAAGCCCGCAAAATGTTTTGGGTACGCGCTGGATGGGATTTGATTTAGCCGGTTACGGGATTCATGGGACGACTGAACCTAAAGAACTCGGTAAACAGGTCACCCAGGGTTGCGTGCGTTTAAATAATGCCGACGTGGAGGAGCTTTATAGTATTATTCCCGTCGGAACGGAAGTAACAATTGTAGATTAATTCTTATGGCCGGACTAGATTTTGAGAAACCGATAATCGAATTAGAGAAAAAAATTCAGGAATTAAAATCTTTTATTGCTGAAAAGAAGATTGATTTATCTTCTGAGGTCAAGAAATTAGAAGATAAGTTAGAGCATTTAAGAAAAGACACCTATAGTAATCTTTCTGCCTGGCAAAAAGTGCAGTTGGCGCGCCATCCGCAAAGGCCGTATACTTTAGATTATATTAAAATGATTATGACGGATTTTGTGGAGTTACATGGTGACCGGCTTTTTGGTGATGATAAAGCGATGATTTGCGGGTTGGCCAAGATTGATAAAAAGAAAGTGATGGTGATCGGCCATCAAAAGGGCCGGGACACTAAAGAAAATTTAAAGCGGAACTTTGGCTGCGCGCATCCGGAAGGATACCGCAAAGCTTTAAGGGCGATGCAGATGGCGGAAGCCTTTGGATTGCCGGTTATCGTTTTTATCGATACTCCGGGAGCTTATCCGGGAATTGGCGCTGAAGAGCGCGGCCAGTCGCATGCGATCGCTTTAAATTTGCGGGAGATGATTCACTTTGCCACTCCGATTATGGCGATTGTGATCGGTGAAGGTGGTTCCGGTGGGGCATTAGGAGTGGGAGTCGCTGATCGGGTCGCGGTTTTAGAGAACGCTTATTATTCGGTGATTTCTCCGGAGGGGTGCGCGGCAATTCTTTGGAAAGACGGGGCGAAAGCTTCTTTAGCGGCGGAAGTTTTAAAACTTACCGGCCAGAATCTTTTGAAAATGGGAATTATTGACGAAGTCATTCCGGAGCCGTTAGGTGGGGCGCATCGTGACGCGCAAAAAATCGCGCAAAGTATTAAGGAATCAATTTTGAAGAATTTTAAGGAGCTGGAAGCAATTGATAAAAATAAATTACTAAAGTTAAGGTATGCTAAGTTTAGAGCGATGGGTGTTACCGCATGATTGAACAGGAGCTCCTGTTATTAGGCCTCTTACGTCAAGCCCCGAAGCACGGTTATGAGATTAAAGTTAAAGTCCGCGAAATACTCTCGTTGTTTGCGGGCGTGGAATTAAAATCGATTTATTACCCTTTAAAAATTTTAGCAAAAAAAGGTTATTTAACCAAGCAGGTGGCTAAATCCGGCCGTCGGCCGGAACGTTTGGTTTATTGCCTAACCGATAAAGGTAAAGAGCGTTTTGAACTGCTTTTAAGTAAAAATTTACTTAATTTCAAGCGGCCACAATTTACTTTAGATTTAAGCCTCTATTTTTTAAGTTATTTACCTGCCGACCTTGCTCGCCGGAGGCTTGCGGCGCGTTTGAATATCTTAAATAAGATATCTTCAGGTATTATTAAACTACTAGATTCTAAAGCTCTAAAAGGTTCTGTTCCGCATTCGCAAATTCTGGAGCACAACCTTTGTCTGCTTCAGGCTGAGTCCACCTTCCTCACTAATTTACTCCAAAAACTTTAAATAGGGACAGACACTATTTATTTTAAATAAATAGTGTCTGTCCCTATTTGTTTAGGAGGAGCAAAAGATGTTGTGAATACGTAAGTTACGATAAATTACCTCACCTTATAAATTAGCGATTCAAAATACTTTAAATTTCAGCTTCTCGACGGAAAATCATCTAAAAAAAGTAAAATAGTGCTTGACAAAAGGTATAGTTTATTATACCATTTGACATAGCATGATAGCACTTACTATAATTTGCTATATCACTCTCAATGATACCGCACTGGAGGAACAAATCAATGGCGAAAACATTAATCTCACCGACTGAAATTAGTAAAATTCACAGCATCTCCTATCAAACGGTTAACTATTACACTAACCTGGGCTTATTGATGGTTAAAAAAAGAAATGCTAATAACCGGCTTTACGATGCGCGCCAGGTCACTGCTTGTTTAAAAAAAGTTACTAATCTTAAAAGTCAGGGATACTCCTTAAAATTAATCTGTGATTTGCTAAGAAAGGGTTAAATGAGTTATTTTTCCGCTTTAGGCCTTACGAAAGAGCCATTTTCTAATAGCCCGGATCCGGAGTTTTTCTTTGAATCTAATGAACATAAGGCGGCTTTAATTCGTTTATTGGTCGAGATTCGCTTGCGCCGGGGTTTAAGCGTGATTTTGGGCGATGTGGGAGTAGGTAAAACAACGCTTTCGCGCAAGCTTTTTCAGATGCTTAAAGAACGTCCGGATATCTTGTTTTATATGATTTTAGATCCTACGGCGCAAAGTGAAGAGCTGTTTTTAGAATCATTGGTGCGGACTTTTAATCTTCAGGATCAGATTAGCGGGTCGCCTAGTATTTTAGATTATAAAGAGATCATTAAAAAGCATCTTTACCAAAAAGGCGTGGAAGAGAATAAAACTGTGGTTTTGGTAGTCGATGAAGCGCAAAAATTAAACGCGGAATCGTTAGAAGTTTTAAGAGTGCTGTTAAATTATGAGACCAATGATTATAAGTTATTACAGTTAGTGCTTTTTTCGCAGCTGGAGCTTTTACCAAAGATTAAAGAAATTAAAAACTTTTTTGACCGTATTGTGCTTAAATATGTTATTAATCCTTTGGATGAGCCAGAGACCCGGGATTTAATTAACTTTCGCTTGCATCAATCTGGTTTTAACACCGAGATAAAGCTTATTAATGATGAAGCAGTAAGCGAAATTCAGCGTTACAGCCAAGGGTATCCGCGGCGGATTAATTTAATTTGTCATAATGCTTTAAGGACGCTGGTAACGAGTAATAAAACCGTAGTTGATGGGGCGCTGGTGCGGGATTTAATTGCCCGCAGCGTGGTTTAATTATGGATAAACAAACTTCGGACGAAAGACTACTTAAAATTATCGAAGGCTCTAGCGACGCCCGGAGATCGCAGGTAAATATTCCCGGTGCTAAAAAGCCGTTGGTGCAAGTGACGAATTTTAAATTTAATCTCTCTTCGTTAAAGCATTTTTTTCAAAATTTAAAGATTAATCTGGCGAAAGTAAATACCGGCTTAATCGGCCTGGGGGTTTTTTTGACTTTAATTTTTATTTTTACTTTATTAAGTGCTCCGACGATTTCTAATTCCAACGCCGCGTATTTTACTCCTTCAGATTCTACAGCTTTGGTAAAATTTATCGCTTTAGGTGAGGCGCAAGGGCTGGTGCGAAAAAATATCGGTTCCGAAAGTTTAAAAAGGAATTTTTTTCTTCCCGCGAGTCAAAAAGTCGATGGGGCAAGCCCTGAGGCAAGTACGGAAGTTTTGGAGGAGCTCAAAGATTTTAAGTTAGTAGGAATTATTTGGTCTCAAAATCCGGAAGTGATGATTGAAAATGCTAAAGATTCACGCACGTATACTTTGAAAAAAGGCGAAACTTTTAATGAGCAGTTTAAAATTAAAGAGATTTCGCGTAATTCGGCAACTTTGGAAGTGAATTTCGCAACGGGTACTCGGGAATACGAATTAAGATGAAACGGTTAAGGTATTTTTTCTTAGGAGTAATTATGATGCTCGTGATGACAAGATCCATTCCTGCCGAGAATATCGAGCAGGCAAATAATGATATCTTGCCGCCGAGTACTGAGCCGGTAAACCTGGTTCAAAAAGCCTTACCTCCGGAGCCCAAGAAAGAAGAAATCAGTGATAAAATTTCTTTGGATCTTAAAGGGGTAGATATTAACGAACTTTTTAAAGTGCTTTCCACCAAAAGCGGAATTACGATTGTTACCTCTCCGGAAATAAAAGGCCGGGTAACGGTTTTTATGGATAATTTAAGTTTTGCTGATGCTTTAGATGTAATTATCACGATGCAAGATTTGGCTTATGAACGCAAAGGGAATGTTGTGAAAGTGATGACGGCAGTGGAATATGAAAAACTTTATGGGAAAAAATATTCTGAACATAAAGAAACTCGGACTTTTAAATTAGCATATTCTAAGCCGGCGAATGTTCTAAATGTAATTAATTCTTTAAAATCAGATGTGGGTAAAATAATTTCCGACGATGCTACCGGAACAATTATTATTATGGATAATCCGCAATCAATGTCGGTTATGGCGGATGCAATAAAAGAATTAGATCAGCCTTTGGATACGGTAGTTTTCGATGTCAATTACGCTAAGATTTCTGATATTAAAAGTTTTTTAAATGATCTGATTACTCCGGGAGTCGGCCAGATTATTTTAGATGAGCGTAGTTCTAAGGTGATGGTTTACGATTTACCTCAACGTTTGGTGCGGATTAAGAAATTGATGGAGGAGTTTGATGAGCAAAGCCGACAAGTATTAATTACTGGCGAAATTTTAGAGGTGACGATTGATGATAAGTTCCAAAGTGGGATTAATTGGGATAATATTTTTAAATTTGTAAATATAGACAACTTAGATGTTGTAGCAAATTTTCCGGTTACTCCGGCACTTACTAGTTATGGAAAGATTAGCGTTGGGACACTGGCGAGTGATAAATATACCGTTGTTATGAATATGCTCAGTGAGTATGGGAGTACCAAGGTGCTTACTCGGCCAAGAATTGTAGCGCTTAATAAAGAGGAAGCTAAAATTTTAGTCGGTACACGGGAGGCTTATGTGACTTCTAGTCAGAGCCAGGCTGAATCCACTACGATTACTGCAGAGAATGTGCAGTTTATCGATGTCGGCCTAAAGCTTGTGGTCGTACCGACAATTGGCGCGGATGGTTTTATCACCATGAAAATTAAGCCCGAAGTTAGTTCTGTGCAAAGCACTTTAACGACTACTGCTGGTTCGGTAATTCCGATTGTCCAGACTTCTCAATCTGAAACGGTGGTGAAAGTTAAAGACGGCCGGACTTTAATTATTGCCGGTTTATTAAAGCAGGAAGATACGAATAATACTAGTGGTTTTCCGAAATTATCGCAGATGTCTTTTTGGGGTAATTTTTTCGGCGCTAAAACCAAGGAAAAGAAAAGAACGGAATTAGTGATATTTATTACTCCGACAATTATAACGGGAGCCAGTAACGTTGGCCGTGAGGTAAATAATGAAAGCAAATAATTGGTCGCTGTCTTTAATTATTGTGACGATTGTGGTTTTAGCCAATCCATGGGGATTATCTTGCGCGCCGGAAAATCAGCCGATTCAAGAAACTGCTAATGATAAGATTTCATTAGATTTGAAAAATGTTGATATCGTGGAGTTGTTACGGATTATTTCTTTAAAAACTGGCAAAACGATTGTTCCGAGTAAAGATGTTACCGGTAGGATTACAGTCTATTTAAGTAATGTTGCTTTTAATGATGTTTTAGATATTATTCTTTTAACTCAAGGGTTGGCTTTAAACCGTAAAGATAATGTTTATTATGTGATGACCGAAGCCGAATACCGCAAAGTTTACGGCCAAGATTATGTGGATCAAAGAAAAATTCAGACCGTGAAGTTAGTTTATGCTAAGCCTTCGGTGATTTTTACGGCGATCGGGCAATTAAAATCCGATGTGGGAAAAATTGTCGTAGATGAAGCCAGCGGGACAATTATTCTTATTGATATTCCGGAAAAATTAGAGCTCTTAAATAAAACGATTAAAGATTTAGACCGTCCGTTAACGACGACAATTTATGACCTAAATTATATTAAGGCCGCGGATGCTAAAGCGCAGCTGGGCGCGGCGGTAACTCCGGGGACCGGAGAGGTAATTATCGATGAGCGCAGCGGTAAAGCGATTGTTTCAGATTTACCGCAAAAAATGCAGAAAATGAGCATGTTAGTCCGGGAGTTAGATGAAGCCTCACGTCAAGTTTACGTGGAAGCCGATATCGTAGAGTTAACTTTAAATAATCAGTTTGAGCGGGGGATTGATTGGCAAAAGGTTTTTGATAAGGCGATCGTAAGTGGATTGGCGATTGCCGGGCATTATCCTGCGGCGTTGACAGCCGCTTATTCGCAACTTTCAGTGGGGACTTTAGCGGCGGATCAATTTAACGGAGTGATACAATTTTTAGGTACTTATGGTAAGACAAATGTTATTTCACAACCTAGAATTTCGGTAGTTAATAATGAAGAGGCCAATGTCATGGTCGGTGTGCGTGAGGCTTATATTACTCAAACTCAAAGCCAGGCAACTTCCACGACAGTGACTTCTGAAACAGTAGAGTTTATTGATGTGGGAGTAAAATTAAAAATTGTTCCTAAAATCGGCGCGGATGGTTTTATTACTATGAAGCTTAAGCCGGAGGTGAGTTCGGTTAAAGAAACGATTGAAACTACTTTAGGCAGTCGGATCCCGATTGTCCAGACATCTCAGTCTGAAACGGTGGTGAAAGTTAAAGACGGGACGATGATAATGATCGCCGGGATGACCAAACTTGAAGATACGGATTCGATCATTGGCTTGCCGGTGTTAGATAAAATCCCATTTTTAGGTGCTTTTTTTTCTAAGCGCACGAAAGTTAAAAATCGTACGGAAGTAATTATTTTTCTGACCCCGCATTTATCCAGCGGAGATGTAGGTTTGCGCGGAGATGAAATTACTAAGCTTGTACCGTTAGAGCATTTACCGGAAAATTTACAAATTAAAGTTAAGCGCGATAAAAAAATCGATACTTCTTTAATTCACGCTAACCAAAGAGATGAAGAAGCACCTTATCAAGAGCAAGCTTTGCAAGAAGCGGAAGCTAAATTGAGCGAGCAGGTGGTGGTGGAAAAAATGCCTAAGGGGCCAGCTCGTGAGCAAAAATCTCTTGTGGTGCCGAAGGAAACCGCGAAAAGTTATTATCAAAAAGGATTACATGCTCAAGCAGATGCTAATTTACCGGAGGCGATTAATAATTTTATTAAAGCTACGGAGTTAAATAATAAATATGCGGCTGCTTATAATAATTTAGGAATAATTTACGAGCAGGAATCAAAATTAGATAAAGCTGAAGCGATGTATCTTAAAGCGATTGAAGTGGACCCTTATTTTGCTCCGGCCTACGCGAATTTGGCTTTATGGAATGAAGCGCGCCAAGATTTTTTTAAGGCGCGGGAATATTGGAAAAAACGCGCGTTGATTGGTGAACCGAATGATCCTTGGAAGCTACAAGCGCTTAAACGGGTTCAAGAGCTTGGGAATTAAGGATAATATTTATTATGGATAAAATTATCGCGAATTTTAAAGAGAAAAAATTACTTTTCGCTTTTACTTTTTTGATTTTATTGACATTGTTTATTGGATTGGTGGGAATATCTCAGATCCAAGGGTTAATGCATAAAATCGAAGATTTAGGAAAAAATAATTTAAGCTTGGAATCTGCGGTTTTAGAAATGCGTATTAAAAATGCCAATTACGCGATGGGAATTCGCAATTATGTTTATTGGCGCTCTGCGCGTTATTTGGGGGCGTTGCCGATGGCAGCGAGCGTGAATAAAATTTTCGCGGTGGGAGAAAGTTTTAAGCAGGAATTAAAACTTTACCGGCAGAATGCTTATCTCAGTCAGCAAAAGGAATGGGCGAACGAGGCTGATACGGCTTTTGATGAGCTTTTGGTTTTAGGGAAGAAAATTATTCAACAGGTGGGAAGCGAAGAATCCGGAAGAACGAGCGATGCGGTTAATAGCATGTTAATGAGTTTTGAAAATCGCATTTATAAGATTGATGAATTTTTGGATAACGCGATGGGGAAATTTAATTTGCAGGAAGTGCAGCGGCAGATGGTCGCGGCGCGCGCGGATAAAGCACGGGCGATTTTTTTCTTAAGGATAAGCCTCGTGACAGCGTTAATTGTGGGCAGTTTAATTACTTTGGCAGTTTATCGGCGTAGGATTAAAGAACGGTTATATCGGCAAGATATGTTTAATCGCATGATTAATATTGAAGAGGATGAACGCAAGCGTTTGTCGAACGCGGTGCATGATGAAATGGGCCAGGATTTAAGCGCTTTAAAAATTTATTTAGGTGTGATTCAGCAAAGCTTGGTTAATTTATCTTCAGACGCGTTGGATAAAATTAAACAGTGCAAGGAAATTATTTCCGGATTAATTGAGAAAAGCCATAATATTGCGTTTCTTTTGCGGCCTCCGGATTTAGATGAAATCGGACTCGTAGAAAGTTTGGAGGCTTTACTGTTGGAATATAAACATTTAACTGGCATTGAATATAGTTATGAGAAACCGGGAGCATTTTTCGAGCTTTCCGCGGAATATAGCCTGCTTTTCTATCGTATTACTCAGGAGCTTTTAACAAATATGGCCAAGCACTCTGAGGCAAAACATGTGGTTTTGAAATTAGAGCGAAAATCTAATAGCGTGGAATTATCTTATTCTGATGACGGCCGGGGTTTTGATTACCAGGCAGTAATAAAACATCCTTTTCGGCGCCGAGAAGATAAATTAAGATTGGGGTTAATCGGCCTACAGGAAAGAGTAGAATTATTGGATGGCCGGATGCAAATTAATACCGGCCCGGGCAAAGGGGTAAGTATTTTGGTGGCGCTACCAATTTAAAATATGGTAAAGAGAATTATCATTGTTGATGATCACGATATTATTCGCGCCGGAATTAAAAGCGTACTTAAGCCGCACGCGGAATATGAAGTTTGCGCGGAGGCCGGAAACGGGGACACGGCTTTAGAATGTGTCGAAAAATTTAAACCGGATATTTTACTTTTAGATATTTCGATGCCTAAAATTGGCGGGTTAGATATTATTGCCCGGGTAAAACGGGTTTCGCCGCAGACCAAAATTATTATTATTTCGGTGCATAAATTGGGGGCTTATGTTTTAAAAGCTTTACGTCAAGGGGTGAGTGGTTATCTTAATAAAGATAATGTCGCGGAAGAATTAATTTTGGCTTTAAGCCGGGTAGCGGCAGGGAAAATTTATTTAGGAGAAGCAATTTCAGAATATTTGGCGGATTCCGTGAAAGAGCCGCAGAAAAAGAATCCGGCAGCGGCAATTTTAAATGAGCGGGAAAGTGATGTTTTGCGTTTGGTAGTCGAGGGGAAAACTGCCAAAGAAAGCGCGGAAATCTTATTCATTAGCCGCAGAACCGTGGAAAACTATAAAAATAGTATTTTAAAGAAACTTAACTTGCATAAAACGAGCGATCTGATAAAATATGCGTTGGAGAATAAAATCAGTGATGTTTAAGATTGAGAATGTCCAATTAGAAATGTCCAAACTGTTAATTTTAAATAGGGACAGACACTATTTATTAAATTAAATGGTGTCTGTCCCTATTTATTTAGAGTAAGATGTGCAGGGTAATAGAGTAGTTTTACGGTGGTTATTTTGAGCTTAATGTAGTATAGTTAGCTTGGGATTGGAAATAAGATAAACAATTAAAGAGGCAAGCATGAAAAACGCAAAGCAAAAAATGGGGCAAATAAGTTTAAAGATTATCCTAGCGGCCTTATTTTGCTTAATTTTTGTCCCTTGTTTTGCGGATATGACGCAGTTGCAGTCAGCTTTAGTTTGGAAGCAGGATGGCAGCGGAGACTATCTTTTACCTAAAGTGGAAAACGGTGAATATAATTCTACTGAAATTGTGGCTAGTGCCGGAGAAATAAAAAGTATCTGCGTGAATTATCAAGCACAGGGAAAAGTAAAGTTAGAAGTAAGCGTGGATAATGGTTTACATTTTTATGCGGTTGTAAACGGCGTTCCTTTGACATCCGGTTTTGTAAGTGGGGATAGAATTAAATGGCGCGCTAAAATTTTAAGTGATGATGGGGCACTTAATGCTTTAAGTATTAGTTACGCGGATAACACCGGAGTAGTGACAAGTTTTGGCGAGCCGACATTAAGCGGTTTTAACTATCGTAAAGAAATTCTCTTAAAAAATCCCGGAGCGCAAGAGTTATTTGATTATCAGGTAAAATTGTTAATTGGTGAAACTGCCGGGTTAAAGGGAACGGATTTAGACGCCGCGGGAAAAATAAAGAAAGATTTTAGTGATTTGCGTTTTACCTCCGCGGATGGCCTGACTCCATTAGCCTATTATAAGGAAGGGGTAACTGGGGCAAGCCCGAAACAAATTGCCACAATCTGGGTAAGAGTGCCGCAAATTCCTAAAACCGGAGTAAAGATTTATCTTTATTATAATAATTTAAGTGCCGTTGATTTATCAAGCGCAAAAAATACTTTTGATTTT